>DATFMK010000346.1:0-4252 GCA_035267005.1 Balneolales bacterium | reverse complement strand
AAGATATCCCACGGCTTCAGACTATTTATGAAAGAGGGCTACAGAATGGAATTGAAGGTATCCATCTCATCGATAAAGAAGAATTGGCGGAAATTGAACCTTATGCGAACGGTGTAAAAGCGATTAAGGTCCCAGTAACGGGAATTGTCGATTTTAAGGGAGTGTGTGAGAAGGAAAAAGAGCTCATTGAATCCAAAAATGGAGAGGTGATGTTTGGAGCGGAAGTCACCAAAATACTGCATGATGGAAATCAGCTCATTGTTCAAACTAAAAATGCTGAGTACAAAACACATTATCTAATCAATTGTGCCGGATTGCATTGCGACCATGTTGCCGAATCGGCTGGTTATAAACCTCCTATTCAGATTGTTCCGTTTCGCGGGGAATATTATGAATTAACTCCGGATGCCGAACATATGGTTCGGGGACTGATCTATCCGTTGCCTAATCCGGAATTTCCTTTTTTGGGCGTGCATTTTACCAAAATGGTTTTGGGTGGTGTTGAATGCGGACCCAACGCCGTTTTTGCTTTTAAACGAGAAGGTTATAATAAAATATCATTTAATCTTAACGATACTATCGAAACATTCCAATTCCCCGGATTTTGGAAACTGGCCTATAAACATTGGCGAATGGGTATGGGTGAAATGTATCGTTCTTTTTCTAAACAGGCGTTTTTGGAAGGATTGCAAGAGCTGGTTCCATCCATACAAAGTCATCATATTAAACCGGCTCCGGCGGGTGTGCGGGCAATGGCACTGGATCCGGAAGGTGAGATTGTGGACGATTTCTACTTTGTGAAAAGCCGGAACGAAATTCATGTACTGAACGCACCGAGTCCGGCAGCTACGGCAGGACTCTCTTTAGGTGAAGAAATCGTAAAAACGGCTCTGAAAAATTTTGAAATAGTATAAGCTCAACGGAAATAACGGTTCAGTATTGAACGGATCATTTCTGCCAATAGTTTTACAGTTAGATATCAGTCAGTAAGAAAGAGTAAAATTTTTACTATACTACTATCTTATTAATACTGTCTGGCTCGATATTTTATAACTATTTCTAAATTTCAGAATAATATGTCTACCACTTCTTTTGATGGCGTAATTCATAGCGATGTACTTACGCGTTCTCTGTATTCCACCGATGCTTCCATGTACGAAGAGCAGCCCCAAGGAGTTGCTTTTCCTAAAAATGTCAATGAAATACGAAAACTGGTCACCTGGGCGGCGGAACATAAAATTCCGATCACAGCACGAAGTGCGGGTACGAGTTTAGCGGGACAAGCTACGGGGAATGGTCTGATTATGGATGTTTCCCGTCATATGACGAAGATCTTGAATATCAATGCAGAACAGAGAGTCGCCCATATTGAACCTGGGGTAATCAGGGATAGCCTGAACCGGGAAGCTGCGAAACATAATTTATTATTCGGTCCGGATACTTCGACGACCAATCGGTGTATGATGGGTGGAATGATCGGAAATAATTCGGCAGGTTCCTTTTCTATCAAGCATGGAAGTACGCGAGATCATATCATCGAAATAGAAGCCATTTTGAGCGATGGCAGTCAGGTGATATTCAAGCCGTTGAGTAATGAAGAACTGGAAGCCAAGAAAAAGCAGGATGATTTTGAGGGATACATCTACAGGGAAATGTGTCTTTTAATTGAAGAACACCGGGAAGCGATTCTAAAAGCTTATCCGTATCCTGAAATTATTCGACGTAATACTGGTTATGCCCTGGATAAACTGTGTACGATGCAGCCTTTTGATCCAAACGGACGTCCATTTAACATGGCTGAATTGTTATGTGGTAGTGAGGGAACCCTGGCCATGACGGTAAGTGCCAAACTGGACCTGACTCCAATTGATCCCTATAAGATTCTAATCATTCCCCAATTCGAGACATTGGATGAAGCCATGCTCGCAACGGTGGAAGCGGTAAAACATGATCCGTCTGCTGTTGAGCTTGTCGATTATATCATACTGGATGCGACAAAAAGGAATATCGAACAGCGTAAAAATCGTTTTTTCCTGGAAGGTGAGCCCCGTTATTTATTGGTCATTCAATTTGAAGGTAAAGATTCGGAAACCATTCGCGAAAAAGCTGAAGAGTTAAAATCTATTTTTGAAGAAAAGAATTTGGGCTATGCCTGTCCCATTTTGTCAGACGAAGAAAAGATGAGCCGGGTCTGGGACCTCAGAAAAGCGGGTTTAGGATTATTAATGGGATTGTCAACGGATACGAAATCTCCATCCTTTTGCGAGGACACCTCGGTTCGTGTAGTTGATTTACCTAATTATGTGAAGGATTTTCAAAAATTATTAGATAAGTATGATACGTCTTGTGTTTTTTATGCCCATGCATCAGTTGGGGAATTACATCTGCGCCCCGTTCTGAATTTGAAAACAGAAGAAGGCATCCAAAAGATGAAATCAATGGCCGGGGAAATAGCCGAATTGGTTCATTCTTATAAAGGATCACTGTCCGGAGAACATGGGGATGGAAGAGCCCGTGCGCCGTATATCGAAAAAGTATTAGGTAATGATATGATGCTGCAGCTCAAACAGGTCAAGCGGATATGGGACCCCGAGGTCATTTTTAATCCGGGTAAAATTGTGGATGCTAAACCCATTGATGTGGATTTACGGTATTCACCCCGTTATCATACACCGGATGTTCCGTCTGTATTTAAATACAGGAATGAAAATGGATTTGCCGGAGCCATTGAACAGTGTAATGGCGCCGGAGTTTGCAGAAAATTAGCGGATAGCGGCGGGACCATGTGTCCGTCGTATATGGCAACCAAAAATGAAAAAGATACCACTCGCGGACGAGCGAATTTGTTTCGTCAGCTTTTTTCTGGAAAACAAGCCGATGCTTTTACGTCACCAGAATTAAAAGAGGCCCTGGATTTATGTCTGATGTGCAAAGGATGCAAGACCGAATGTCCTGCCAATGTGGATATGGCGAAAATGAAATCCGAGTTTATAAATGGCTGGCAGAAAGAAAACGGTGTATCTCTGGCCAATCGATTTTTTGGTCAGCCGGCACGCTTTTATCCACTGGCATCCAAAATGCCTAACATGGTGAATTGGTTTAATAGCACTACTGTCGGTAAAGAGCTTTTCCAACAATTATTACACGTTCACCCCGATCGCGAATTACCCAAATTTGCCCGTCAGACTTTTATGGACTGGCTAAATCATCGTGTGGTTTCAAATGGGAAACAGGATAAAGAATCGGTGCTGCTTTTTGTGGATATCTTCACCAATTATCATGAGCCGGAGATTGCCATAAACACGGTACGTATATTGGAGAAAATGGGTTATGAGGTGTTAACCACCTCAGTATTGGAAAGCGGAAGGACACAGGTTTCCAAAGGTCTGTTGGAACAGGCTAAAAATACGGCTCATAAGAACATCGAACTGTTTGCACATTTTGCAGAGGAAAATATTCCAATCATTGGGTTAGAACCCTCTGAGTTATTAATGCTGCGCGACGAATATCTGGATATTTGTGATGACAGGTACCTTGAACAAGCAAAGAATGTGGCAGAAAACAGTTTTATGCTTGAAGAGTTTCTGATTTCGGAAAAATTTGGAAACCCCGGGAAATTACGATCGATCGTCGATGGCAAAAAGGAAAAAGTGGCCGTTCATGGCCATTGTAATGCCAAGGCTCTGGTAGGTACGGAACCGACCATGCAAGTTTTTAGAATTGCCGGATTTGAACCGATGGATCTGATGACCGGATGCTGTGGTATGGCTGGAAGTTTTGGATACGAAGAGGACCATTACGAGGTCTCAATGCAAATCGGCGAATTACGTCTCTTTCCCTCGTTGAGAAAAGGCTCAGATGATGAAAAAATATGTGCTCCCGGATTTTCTTGCCGTCACCAGATAAAAGATGGAGTTCAGAAAAAAGCCGAACACCCTGCCGTTCTGTTGGCACAAGCATTCAAAGATAAAAGTGATTAGTTTGAATTTGAAGAGATAATATTGGGTTTCAATTTCGTTATTCAATGTTGTGGATATGCTTATAATAATCCATTATAGATTAATCCTGAAATAACGTATCCGATTGCCATTCCGACCGTAGCGGAGGAATCCTTCCGGGTAGAGCGGTTCGTTGCCTCCCCGCTCCCCCACAGATCCGTACGAGCAGATTTCCCGCATACGGTTCCTCTGCTTATGGTTTCGCTACCTGTTGGACCGGTTTACACCGTCCTCCGGTATCCAAACCGCTATCG
>DATFMK010000345.1:0-4093 GCA_035267005.1 Balneolales bacterium | reverse complement strand
GCAATATTACGCTCCGCATATTGCCGTTCACTATCCTTACCATAATTCATATCATATGATTGGCCATCAGGATAAGCACCCATGACCTGGAAATCCATACTTTCATCTAATTTTTTATGAGCCATTCCAGCAGGTAACGCGATGGCATCACCTTTTTTGATCTCGAGCGTCATCCCCTGATCTCCCCCGAATTGTACTCTGGCATCTCCTTTACAAACAACCAAAAATTCATGCGCAGTGCTATGATAATGATGGTAAGGGAACACCCCATTAATCCATATACCGCTCCAACCATTTTGATTCAGTAATTGTTCCACCTGATCGATCGATTCATCTCCGGTTATTTTCACTGCCCCTGAATAGACCAATAACGGTAATTTTGAGTTATTTGGGAAATGACCATCATCTTTAATCAGATAAGGTTGTATATTGAGTTCGTTCAATAGGGTATCTCTTAATGTTTTCTTCTCTGCCATTAATATTATTTTTTGATTTATGAAACATTGACTTCATATATTATTTTTAACGAATAAAGCGGAATTATGATTCATATTGTATTCATTGAAGGCTTTGAAAAAACAGGATTTTTGGTCAAGAGAAGGACAGAAGGATTTTAAAACCGCGGCAAATTGACTCATATGTGAGGGTTTTAAAATCCCGCAAATACGGAGATTAGGCAAAAAGACAGTTTTGCAAAGCCTTATCAAATATTATTAACATGTTATGCAAATTCTTCACCAATGTAACAAGTTTATAACACGTTCAAACTTATCTTCATAATACAAATGGAATTATGCTTACTCTTTATCGTAAACCAGACGATGAATTAGGACTATTAATTGAGAATAAATTACGTGATATCGTCATTGCACATAACGTAAAAATCGTTCAATCCAAAGAAGAAATCCCAAGTAATAAGGGTCACGACACGCTTCCGCTTTTGATTGATAATGGGAAATGCATATCTGGGGAAAAAGAACTTATCCGACATATTAAAGATCTAAAAAAGCTAATGAAGGATTGGGATAAGTTTCAATCGGATGCCTGCTTCATGGATGATGATGGCACTATATGCTGATGTTTCATTATGGTATTACATTTTAAATGACGAGACCCTTAACCCATCCATAAAATGTACTTGCCCATTTTATTATCTCCCCGCTTTGTCATTCTTTTGGATTATCCTAATTTAACCTGTAATTAATAAAACGAGCAACCCGGCTTCCATCAGTCTAAGAAATTATGAAACAAATAAATACCGGCATCATTGGTTATGGGATGTCAACGACCGTTTTTCATGCTCCATTTTTACATATCAATCCTAACTTCAGGATTTCGAAAATAGTAGAACGTCATGATGAAAAATCAAAAAAAGATTATCCCTATGTAGATGTCGTACGTTCCGCTGATGACGTGATGACAGACAAATCGATCGATCTTGTCGTCATCACGACACCTAATGAATATCATTATTCATTAGCCCAACAAGCCCTATTAGCTGGAAAACATGTCATTTTGGAAAAGCCCTTCACCATAACTTCGGATGAGGCGGATGATTTAATGAAAACGGCCAGACAAAAAAAACTCGTCCTTAGTGTTTATCAAAATCGCCGGTTAGATGGTGATTTTTTAACCATAAGAAAAATTATTGATGAAGGATTTCTGGGTAAATTGGTGGAATATGAATCTCACTTCGATCGGTTCCGCAACTATTTTAAACAAAATTGGAGAGAGAAAGACGTACCGGGAAGCGGCATCTTGTATGATTTGGGTCCCCATTTAATCGATCAAGCCTTACAATTATTTGGCTCTCCTGAATCGATCACGGCAGATATCCGCACCCAACGAGCTGGTGGCGTTTCAGACGATCAATTTGAGTTGCTGCTTCATTATAAGTATTTAAAAATAACACTCAAAGCCGGAATGCTGGTACGTGAACCGACGCCCCGTTTTCAGCTTTATGGGACAAAAGGTACATTCATTAAATATGGACTGGATCCGCAGGAAGGTGATTCGAAAAATGGCATTTCACCCCTAAATCCTAAATGGGGAGTGGACGATCCTGATCATTGGGGAACGTTAAATACCGATATCAATGATCTGCATTTTAAAGGGAAGGTCGAAACGTTGAGAGGTTGTTATGAAAAATTTTATGAGAATATTTATGATGTTATAGTAAACAATGAAGAACTCCTGGTAAAACCTGAAGAAGCCCGAGATGTGATTAAGATTATTGAATTGGCTTTTAAAAGCGATAATGAAAAAAGAACGATTCCTTTTGAATCATACTAAATATGTAATTTGAGTAAAAGGTATAATCTTATCAGAAAAAGTATGCAATTCATTGAGGATGAAATATGGCGCGATTATCAGGGGAAAGAGCAATCCTTCACCGATATAACTTTTGAATCCTGTACTTTCGAAAATAGCGTTTTTATCCAAGCCCGATTTCATCAGTGCATTTTTATTGAATGCCAGTTTTCCTCATGTGATTTCTCTATGTCCCGTTGGTCGGAATCTTCCATCAAAAATTCTCAATTTGAGGATTCCAAGCTTTCCGGTATAGATTTTAGTTTGAAAAAGAATAAGCTGAGCCTGCTTACATTTCTAAGGTGTAATCTAAATTACAGCGTTCTTGCCGAAATGGATCTTCACCAGAGCTCTTTCAAAAAGTGTATGGTTAGAAATGTAGATTTTAGTGAATCAAACCTGAAAGAAGCATCATTTCCTGGCTGTGATTTGATGAATACCCGTTTTTTCAAAACAGATCTTAGAAAAGCCGATTTTTCAAAGTCAGATAATTTTACCATTGACCCGGAAAATAATATGATATCCAAAGCACATTTTTCTTTTTCCAATGTTTTAAGACTACTTGACAAATACAATTTATCCATAGAGTAATATTTCATTCCCCCATAGTCATGCTTAAACATTCATTCCTTCTTTCTAAATAGAAGCCTATGCAAAACCTTTCTTATGTCCAATATCTGGTTTTGCATAGCTTTCTAAATAATATGTTTATCCCCAAAAAATTATTCATATCTTGTTGGTAATCAGAAAAAAAGATCTATTCGACAATTACGTAAAAACAGTAAAATTATTTATTCAAGAAATCTATAAAGACGACTGCCGGGGAAAATTACCACTCTAATTTATTGTATATGGAACGGATAAAATTTAGCAAACAATCGAAAACCCTTATGTATCTATTTTTGATTGTTGGAATTATTTTATTGATCTATTCGATCCTCAATGTTTACAATTCCATTTCTAACGGGGCCGGACTCCTTTCAGGGCATCATCATTTTATTTCCTTAATTTCACTGGTCGTTCAAATTATACTTGGTTTTACATTTATCTTTTTATGGTATTCGAACGGCAAATATCACAAATATTATATTGAATGGGACGATGTGAAATTAAGATATCGTCTGCCTTCATCGCCTCGTACTCAAACAATCACTCTAAGTGATATTCAGGATGCTGATATTAAATCCCGAAATCTGGAACTAAACTTGAAGAATACCGGTACCAAGATTATAAATTTAGACGGTATCGATTATGATGATCTCCAAAAACTTAAAGAACAATTTCTTTAAGTTTTGATTTAGTAATATTGATTTCCAAGCCTCACATATATATCGGCACTTAAAACGTGAACGGTTCCTGGGAGGCTGTCAGACTTCGGAAATCATAACGAAAATTTGTCAGTTTGAGACCGGGTTCGGGTTCTTTTAAGGCGATAATGGTTATATTTTACGAAAAAGAGCGCAGAATATGTCCAAATCTGACGCATTATTAGAAGGCCATCAAAACCGGGACTTCTATTCAGTATCAAAGCCTGAGCGACTTCGAAACAGCAGCATCCCGAATGCTTTCGGGATTCGAGGATTTTGAAGTCGCGAAAATGTAGAGGTTGAGCTAAAGAACGGTTTTGCAAAGCCTTCTTGCAGTAGATTTATTTAAGTCCGACAGACTCCTAGTCATTCAAACTAAACTTTGACCGTCATCGATTATGATTTAACAAAGATCTATAATGTGTAAAAAGATGTTATATAAATGTTTAGACTTTTCATTTTTTGTGATTTTCCAT
>DATFMK010000344.1:0-5892 GCA_035267005.1 Balneolales bacterium | reverse complement strand
GGTAACGGGTAGTGAAACATAGATCATCAGGAACAACAGATAAAATAACGGATTAAGCGGGAGAGAATACCAAACCTTTTCCCATCCGATACTTGTGAGCTGGTAAAATAACCAGGTGATGACACCCAATAAAAAAAGTCTTCTCGACCACTTTATTACGCGTTGACCTGTTTCACTTTTGAAATAATCAGACCAGTACTTTTTGAAATTTTTAAAATTCATGTAACTCAGTGAATAGAGATAAAATAATAAAAGACACATAATATACGATTATTTTTCATAATCGTATATTTTCAAGTTTGATTTTTATTGTGATCGAATTATGAATATTACATAAGATTATAAGAAGAATGAGTCCTTTTACTGCAATTCGTCAATGTAACAATTATATTTGGAAAAAATTTTCAATAGAAGAAGGCTTTGCGAAACCAGGGATTTTGTTCAATATCAAAGCCTGAGCGACTTCGGAACCGCAGTTCCGAAAGCTTTAGGGACAGATATTGGACAAAAGAACGGTTTTGCATAGCCTTTTGGAATAGAACTAAATGCGATTATTATTAATAAGTCAGGATTTTCCACCGGATATTGGAGGAATACAAACCTATTGTTACGAGTTAGCAACACGCTTTACCAAATATAATGAAGATTTTTCGGTAGTTGTCCCAAACAAAAAAACGGCTGATGAGATCGATATTGGCTTACCCTATACCGTCCATAGGGTGAAATCGAGTAATGCCATGCTGCCATATACTGCCGTACCTGTTATTCGGTCACTAACACGAAAGGGTAAGTTTGATACGACATTTCATGCTCAGTGGCAGACTGTTCTTGGAGTATTGAAATCCCGGGAAAATGGAGATGTGAAGAAAATTTTTGCAGCTGCACATGGCCGGGAATTACTGTTTAATCCTTTTCGGAATGATTCTTATATCGGCAAGAAATATGTTAAATATCGTCGATGGCTTTTATCTAAAGTTGATCATTTTTTTGCAGTAAGTCATTACACGGCTAATTTGTTAATTCATGAAGGAGTGGCTAAAGAGCGTATTTCCGTTATGCCTAATGGCACGAATCCTAATGAATTCTACCCGACTTCTGTAGATAAATTACGGACAGATTTACATCTTGATCAGCAGCCGATCATCATGACCATAACACGGCTGGTACCTAGAAAAGGTGTGGATATTGGTATAAAAGCTATCAAGAAAGTGGTTCAAACTCATCCTGAAGTTCAATATATGATCGTTGGGGACGGAGAGCATATGCCGGAATTAAAATCTTTAGTTGATGAATTGAAGCTCAATAAAAATGTCACATTTTTAGGAAAAGTGCCACATAAGTACGTCAACAGTTATTATAATTTAGGTGTTATTTTTATTATGACCCCAAGAACGGAACCGCTTAATATTGAAGGATTTGGAATTGTATATCTGGAAGCCAATGCTTGTGGAAAACCTGTCATCGGTTCCCGTTCAGGTGGTATTCCTGATGCCATTGTTGATGGTGAAACCGGTTTGTTAGTAAATGAAGAAAATCCGGATCAATTAGCAGCAGCAATTATAAAGTTACTGGAGGATAAAAAATTAGCTAATGATATGGGAGAGAGGGGACGAAAACGGATCATCAATGAAACCAATTGGGATATCATTGCGGAAAAAATTCATAAAATCATGATAAAAAGTTTAACAAAGTAAACAACAATCCTTATAATTTGTTTGCATGTAAAGCGTTTCATTTATTAGCTATAGGATTTATTGATAATTACGGAATGGTTTACGAAATAAATCCATTCTTTATGTTATGATGAACTTCATTAAGAAATTTAAAAAACAGGAATTTGAATAAATTCGACAAAAAATATGATGATCGAATCAAAATGATCACATTCATTTTGATCGTTTTCATCTTACTACCCATAAAAGAGAGTAAAGCGCAGCAATTTAAAAAATTGGCTAACGGAACGATCATCATTGATAATTTCCAGGAGGATACCGTTGGTAAATTACCTTATGGCTGGTATAACCGTGATGGGAATGTCAAAGTTTGGACATTGACGGGTAGCGATCGGGATAAGTATAAATATGAAATCAAAGAAGAGGACGGTAATAAGTATTTACACTATCACGGCATGAAAGCCATGCATTTGAATTTCCCGCTTGTTAACAAGAATGGAGTCGATATTATGAAAACGCCCATTTTGACCTGGAAATGGAGAGTTAAAAAGATTCCCAAAGGCGGAGATGAAAATGATAGTGATAAAAACGATTCCGCGGCAGGGATATATGTTGTATATGGTTTCGCCGGTCTTTTCAAATTGCCTAAATCAATAAAGTATTGCTGGAGTTCTACATTGCCAGTTGGAACGATACTATCCAAGAATTTTAATAAGCAAAAAATTGTTGTTTTGGCATCTGGTAAGAAAAATGAAGGTAAGTGGATTACTTTTCAGCGTAATATCGTACAGGATTATAAAAACTTGTTTGGCGGAGAACCCCCTAAAAAGCCGATTGCTATTCTGGTGTTAAGTGATGGAAATAATACGCATAGTATGGTAGAAGCTGATTATGATGATATTGAATTAAGGCCGGTAGATACCAGAAATTGATGTCTGAATATTCTTTCACCGGGTCTTTAGTATGGGTATTTGAGATGGTAATAAATGAAAATTATCTATACTGATTTTGTGTTTAGGACGTTTTAGTATAGATTTGAAACCCGATTACATAGGAATAAGTAAAGATGGAAAGTTTTGGGATAAAAATGGGATTTTATGAAATTATAAATCGATAAATATTTAACCATGTAAAAAAAATAAACTTAAATCACGCATAATTATAGCGTGGAAGTTAGATGTCATTATTAATCTTTTATTTCATATCTTGTGAAGTTTTTAAACAGAATACAGTCGCCAAAGGGCCCAATTGAATATTACAAATGGAGAAGATTTTAAAATTATTCAAACCGTTATTTAAAAAAAATTATAGCCATCCATATTATGTTTTATCCATATCTATAATTTTAGCAGTTTTTACAGGGTATTTTGCTTTACACCTTAAAATTGATACGGATATTGCCAATCTGTTACCAAAGAATTTCGAAACGGTAAAAGCT
This sequence comes from Balneolales bacterium, assembly GCA_035267005.1. Classification (GTDB taxonomy): domain Bacteria; phylum Bacteroidota; class Rhodothermia; order Balneolales; family DATFMH01; genus DATFMH01. The sequence continues at coordinate 2,781 of DATFMK010000344.1, read as the reverse complement.
TTAAATAATTTAAAAAATAAATTTGGTGGTGAATCTTATATGGAATTGGCCATTAAATCACCAAGTTTTAAAGATAACAAGAGATTTGCCGAAGATTTTATTCCCAAGGCCCTTAAATTATACGATCCCCATTTTCATGAGAAGTATTTCAAAGATGTAGAGTTTAAAAAAAATACAAAGATCCTGAAAGACAATGCTTTATACCTGGCTACTAATCAGGAACTGTATGATATTCAAGATTATTTACAAAAGGAGATAAAAAAGGCCAAGTTAAAAGCAAACCCCTTTTATTTTAATCTGACATCTGATAGTGGATCCAGTAATGATGATTCGCTGAAGAAGGCGAACCTGCAAAAGTTTATGGATGCTTATAATGAAATCATCCCCAAAAAGTATCCTATTAATGCTGACAGTACGGTTATGGTATTGAAGTTTTACCCAACGGGTTCCAAAAGTAATACCCAGTATTTGCAGGATATGTATGCTTCTACCGATTCTTTGATTCATGCTATGCATCCGACGCAGTATAATCCCAAAATGATTGTAAAAGCGGGTGGACGTTTAAAGCGTCATTTGATTGAGCTGGATTCTATCATGAATGACGTTAAGAACAGTTTCGCCTCTGGGATTACCAGTGTTTTGCTACTTGTAATGTTGTATTTCTTCTTTAAGAAGTACTACAACTATCGAAAAGGAGCGGATAGTGAACAAAAACACGGTATTTTGAGTCATATTTGGAGGGCTCCTGTTCCACTCATTGTCATCGGGCTTCCGTTGCTTATAAGTTTAAGTTATACTTTTGGGATCGCCTATTTTACGCTTGGTAAATTGAATACCATGACATCTGTACTCTTTGTGATTCTTTTTGGGATGGGTATCGATTATGGTATTCACTTTTATGCGCGATATCTTGAAATACGTTCTGCCGGAAAAGGAGTTTATGCGGCACTGGTATCGACTTATGAGAATACCGGTTCAGCTATCATTACGAGTGCATTCACGACGGCTATTGCCTTGTACGTACTCACATTCGCACAATTTAAAGGATTTTCACAGTTTGGCTTTATTTCAGGCAATGGAATTCTTTTATCCTTGTTGTGTACGTTATTTATTTTGCCTGCGATTTTAGTGGTTCTGGAACGGAATAATCTTATTCTCATCAATACAAATGAAAAAGACGGATTGATTAAAACGGCTCCACACCGATATCCATTTGCACGAACTATCTTGGTTATTGGATTGCTGGTTTCCGCTGTTGTGATTATTGCCCATAATGATATCAAGTTCCAATATGATTTTGGGAAATTAGAGCCAGAATTTCCCAAATATGAAGCTTTTGATAAAATGATTAGCGGGGTCTTTCATTCAACAAAAAGAAATCCGGCGTATGTGATAGCGAATAGTGATCAGCAGGTCATGGATATATTAAAAGCTGTTCGTAAGAAGATGAAAGAAGATACGCTTAGTCCAACGATTGCTGATGTTGAGGCAATTCAGGAACGGTTCCCGATGAATCACCAAGCGCAACAAGCGAAGCTTAAAAAGATTGCACAGATTCGTAAACTGCTAAATGATCCGTTTATAAAAAACAAGAAAGACAAGGATCTCGATAAATTGAGGCGGGCAGCACAAACAAGAAAACCACTCAAAATCAGTCAGATTCCTAATTATCTTAAAAACCGGTTCATGACTAAAAATGGCAAAATCGGACGTTTTGTGATCATTTATCCGAGTGTCGGACTGTCGAATGGGAAAAATTCTATCGCGTTTAAAAAGGATATCGGAAAGATAACTACGGATAAAGGGCAAACTTTTTATGCCGCAAGTACTTCCCTTGTTGCTGCTAATATGTTGCAGTTAATGATGAGCGAAAGTCCCTACATGGTTATCGCCACTTTTATTATGATTATCATCTTGATGTATGTCGCATTTAGGTCCGTACGTTGGACCTTAATAGCGATGTTGCCTTTGGTAGTGGGATTGCTATGGACGTTTGGCATCATGATGGTATTTGGTATGTCGCTTAACTTTTATAATCTCGTTGTTCTACCCGCAATATTAGGTATTGGAGAGGACAGTGGGGTGCACCTTGCGGCTCGCTACCGGGAAGAAGGGAAAAACAGTATGTGGGATGTCCTTTCGAGTACAGGTCAGCATATCTCAATGGGATCTCTCACAACTATGCTCGGATTTTCCGGGCTTCTTTTTACGATGCATCCCGGACTGATATCCATTGGTGAGCTGGCGACTATAGGTATTGGCATGACGTTGTTATCAGCGATAGTATTTTTACCTGCATTAGTCCAATGGCTGGAAGATAAAGATTGGATCCGATTCGACTGAGGCCGTTCTATTGTAACTTTAAGTGTATTACATGTACTAAAGATTTTTTTACTCTTAGATCTTTTTAAGATTTTTCGCCAAAAAAGCGGGTTCGAGATGAGCTTTGGTTGATGTATTCATAATCAAATATCAACCATCGTTTTTCGCGTCAATACGTCAGGAGGGGAGAAATCTTAAAAGCAAAGTAACAGAACAAAATTTTTTATAAGAATACATTTTATATCGAGACGACGTCAAATTAATATTTACTTTAACCCGAATTATTCACGTAACGAGCAAGAGATAATACATATCATATTGTAAATTATGTAACTTATAAAAAATAAACCGACCCTCGATATTGAGGACACTAAAAAAAACGGCGAAATTTGGCCGTGATCACAACTAAATTTCTTGGTGAATAATCCGGGTTATTGCGCCAAGTTAAGCCCATGAAAG
>DATFMK010000343.1:0-3450 GCA_035267005.1 Balneolales bacterium | reverse complement strand
TTCTAAATTTTCGCCGTATGCCGTGATTAAACCGGCAATATTTTTGCGTTTGTCCGGCCGGCACAGAGACAAAATCAACGGACGATCCGGGTGCATTAAGAATCGATTGAGTTCTTCAAGAATCGAGGCATGGGCATACATTTTGGCTTCATCTTTTTCTGCCTCAGGCAAAATATCATGATAAAACGGATAAAATGTATCAATATCCAATCCAGGAGGAATGACCTTGAATTTTGGTATGTCGCTGTTCTCATATTGAGCGTATTGCTCTTTGATTTCATGATGGGTGCTTGAGACGATGAAGTCAGTGTGTTTTAATATTTCTTCCTCCATTGTTATGCGGTGGTCGATTTTGAACTTTTTGTCGATATCGTTTTTTTTCATGCCGTTATTCAACAAGCTGTTCAACTTTGAGCGACCCAGGGAATGCCCGGTATAAATCAATGTAATTCCGAAAATCTCCGACAGTTGCATGGACACATATCCGCCATCGGGATAATGACCGTGTAAAATATCGGGAATCGTTTTCTGTTGTTTGATGTATTTAATGGTTTTATCGACAAATTCATCCAGGTGCGGCCATAGAAGTTCTTTGCGTATATATTTTCGTCCACCACATTGAATTCTTACAATTTTGAATTTATCATTTACCCGCTCAACCGGTTTGGCGTAATCTTTGGATACGGCTTTATCAGACACCAGTCTCGTGAACAATTCAACCTGTCTCACTTCTTCTCGTTGACTGAGGGCATTTGCCAGCTCAACAACATATTTGATTTGACCTCCGGTATCTGCATCACGGCCAAGTTCCATATTTTCAGATCGCAGCAACCCATGAATGCTGAACATTTGAATGTAATAACCTTTGGACGCCATGTTATTCTCCATTTTCAATCATTTTCTTTATAGGTTTATAAAATTCCCGGGACTCGGGGATGGCGCCTCTAATTTCACAAATACGCAACGCAAACATAGATGCCGTGGACAACATTCTTGCAGGTTCCCATCCTTTTAGGATTCCGGCGGCCAGCATTGCAGAATAGGCATCTCCTGCGCCTACAGTATCGATGATTGAAGAAACACGGTTTGTTTTTGAATGAAAGCTGCCGTCTTTGGTGTATAATTCACTTCCCTTGTCTCCTTTGGTGATGGCAACCGTATTCAATGCGTATTTATCCATCAAAAAGGGAATAAACGTAGCATCATCTTTTGAAAATCGAAAGATTCTCTTGCATTCTTCAAGTTCTTGTTCATTGACTTTCAGTAAGTCAGCGTGTCCAAGGGAAGTGAGGATCACCTTATCAGAATAACAGCCCGGTCGCAAATTGATGTCATAAAAGCAAACAGCATCAGAACGTCGGTTCTTTATGAATCTCTGGATGTTCTCGAATCCCTGTTTGCTTCTTTGCGCTAACGTTCCGAAATATATTAAGTCAGCCGCACCAATGAAAGTTGAATGCTTTTCCGGAAGAAAATCGATATAATCATAGGCCACGTCGGGTTTGATGTGAAAGGTTGGGTTGCCTGATGAACTGAGCTGGACCATGACCGTGCCGGTATCATGATGATCATCTGTCTGCATGTCATCCATGTTAAAATGATGTTGCTCTAATATGTTTAAGATCTCTTTTCCATGGGTATCGTTTCCAATGCGTGAAATATAACGAACCGGAAATCCGAAATTATTGAGATGATAGGCGAAATTAAACGGCGCTCCGCCAAGCTGTTTCTCGTTTTCAAACAAATCAAACAATATCTCACCGACAACAAGTATCACTTTGTAACCTCTTTGATATCATTAATTGGAAACTTGCTTTTTTTTAACTGGTTGCGTTATCTAACGTCCTTTTTTATCTTAAGAATGTCTCCAATGAAGCTATTTATCTCGTCAAGCAAAGCTTTTTGTTCCGATAGGATCAAATCCATGTATTTATTTAACTCTGGAAAAGATGATGTGTCAGCGTCCATTGGTTGTTTTTGGATGTAGCTGAGATGTTTCGTTAATTTTGCAATATCTTCTGGGTCGACGGATTGAAATGTACCCAACCTAACAAATGTATCTTTTAATTTAGCAACCGTATTATCTTTTAATCCTTTTTCAACAGACGCCAACAGAAAGAGCTTAATTGCCAATTTGGCGTCCATTTTCGAGCATGGAAGTTCAGCGATGTCTTTGAGTTTCATGGGGTTGTTTTTGAGAATGGCATCGTATTGATTTACAAGGTCATGCGCCCAGTTTGACACGGTTATTTGCTCTTTTTTGTTCATGGTAAGTATCGCAGTGATTCCCGTTTTCCTTAACTCCTTGAGAATCGTTTCAACTTCTGATGATGAATCCTCATTTGCCTCTATATTTACATCCAATTTTTTATCATTTTTTGTGGGTCTCATTTAAATTTCCTTCCTTCTTATATTTTAATAATGATTCATCGGGGAACAATTTTGAAGGGATAGATGGATGGGAATAGTATCTCAATCAAGAGAAAAAATACTGATAAAGACAATAAGAATCAAAAAAACAATGTCTTACATTTCTTTATCCTGTCTGGAAATATTGAACCTCGGATAAATAATTAACTAATCTATTATAGAAATGTATCAGGATAATCCAAATTGTCAATGAAAGGATCGGTAAATTCCGGATAGATCCGAAGATTGAAAATGAAATTCATTTGAAATGACCAGATACGCAGATACCGAAGTTAAACGGGGGGAAGCGCATCCCGTGAATACCTAACTTTGGAAAACACTTGGCGATGATCTTTCATGAAAATTCATTTAGATGACGATATCTGCATTTGAATCTATCCGTATTTAATTTTGCTCCCAACAAGGCCCTGTATATAAAAACGTCGACAATTGATGCGCAAGTGTTCTCTTGTCCCTGAAAAATCGAAGGGGCGAAAAATCAGGGTTTACAAACAAAATCGTGAATGATATTCATATAATAAAAGTTTTTATTAATGAGAACGGGGGTTTCAGAGAGTTACAATAACATATTATGATGCCCGATAAACTTACCGGAAATAATATTATTCTGTTAATTTGTTTGTTGATAACCGTCCTTTTCTATCCCCTGTTGTCGGTTCACCGGATGATCATTAAGGACATCATTTTTACGGCCATAATTCTTTCAGGTATCTTTTCACTCCATTTTTCGAAAAAAACAAAAAACATTCTCATCACCTCTGGAGCGGTGACGATAATTTTAACCTGGCTGGAGGTTTTTATTGCCGATGATGGGATTAAATTTGCCGCTTTTTTTTCATTTTTTTGTTTTAACGCGTTTATTACCGTATTCATGATTCGGCATGTGGCCAGACATAAAAATGTCACGGTTACCATTTTAATCAATTCCATCAACTGCTATCTGCTTATCGGTATATTGGGCGCTGTTCTCCTGGCCATGGTAGCGATACTCCAGGATTATTTTTTACATATGGGCGGCGG
>DATFMK010000342.1:0-4087 GCA_035267005.1 Balneolales bacterium | reverse complement strand
AGGAACATATTAAAGAGATGATGCCGGTACTATCGAGCTATGTCGATACACTCGGCATTCGATATTTTGCCTCCTTTAAAGATGAAGAAACGGATAAAAACGACACTATCATCAAAAAAATGGCTAATTATTCTTCGATACCGGTCATTAATATGGAAAGCGCGACCGCACATCCATGTCAGGCCATGGCCGATTGGATGACTCTAAATGAAGTCGCAGGTCCGGCACTCGACGACGTGAATGTTGTTTTAACCTGGGCTCCACATCCACATCCTCTTCCACGAGCCGTTCCACAAACATCTTTGGAAGCTTTTGTTCGAAGCGGAGCCAATGTCACATTGACCTGTCCTGCAGAGATGATGTTAGACGCTTCAGTTATGAACAACATCAAACGATATTCGAATGGTAACTTAACTGTCACTAATGAACGAAGTGCAGCATTACAGAATGCGGATATCGTTTATGCCAAATCGTGGCATGCAAACGCAATCTATTCCGATCCGGAAGAAGAAAAAAAGATTCGAAATAAATACAAAAAATGGACCCTGACAGCCAGGGAAATGGCAACCACGAGATCCGCCAGATTTATGCATTGTCTTCCTATCCGAAGAAATGTTGTGGCTGAAGATGCCGTCCTCGACGATCCCAAAGCCGTACATATACAACAGGCCGAAAACAGATTACACATCCAAAAAGCAATATTGATGAAATTATGGAACCTATCCTTGTAAAAATCGGGGGTGAGCTGGTTGAAGATCCCCAATTATTGAAACTTCTAAAAGATTGGCTGCATGAACAAAAAGAACAAAGTCAGCCGGTCGTAATCGTTCATGGTGCTGGAAAACAAGTCGATCTGCTGAGTCAACGTCTCAAAGTTGAAACGGTTAAACATCTTGGACGGCGTGTTACGAATCAGGAAACGCTCCAGATTTTCATTCAGGCCATGGCTGGATCGGTTAATAAAAAACTTGTTGCCGAACTGAGATCGTCTGGATTATCACCGGTCGGAATTACGGCTGCGGATGGAAATATCAGTACCTCCATCAAAAGAAAGCCCCTTCAAATTAACGGTGACGAAGTTGATTTCGGTTATGTTGGAGATATTCAGGACGTCGATCCAACTTTAGTAAAAGTCATGTTACAAAATAATTTCATTCCGGTAATTGGCTGTCTGACGTGGTCGGATGATGATGGATTGATGAATATTAATGCAGATACACTCGCCATGCACTTGTCGGTGGCTCTGAATTGCAACTCCTTGATACTATTAACAAAGGCAGGAGCGGTATTCGATCAGCAGCAAAAACCGATATCATCTTTAACTGCCTCTGAATTTGAAAAGGGATTACAACAGGGCTGGATCAAAGATGGTATGATCCCCAAGCTTGAAACAGGATTTCAAGCTATCTCGGGCGGAGTAACAGAAGTAACCATATGTAATCCTGATACGCTATTAAACAAAACGGGAACGAATCTATTAAATGAAGAGGAAATAAAACATGCTTAATATTGAATCTCTCCTGGTTAAAATGGTTAGTTTTCCGAGTTTGAGTGGTCAGGAGAAATTATTGGTGGACTGGATTGAGTCGTATGTATCTTCCACTCATTTACTTAAAATCGAACGCTATAAGAATAACATCGTGATGCATTTGGGGGAAAGAAAACCGTGGCTGTTACTAAATTCACACACGGATGTCGTCCCACCTTCTCCCGATCATTTGGGAGAGCCTTTTGAGCCCTATTGCGAAAATGGTAAAATCTACGGACGGGGAACGACCGATGCCAAGGGCTGTGGATCGAGTATGCTTATGGCGTTACTGGAATTGGCTTCGGAAGGCTATAAACCAAATGGAAGGGTGAGTGTAGCATTGACCGTCTGTGAAGAAGCTGCCGGTTATAATAACGGCATGGCTTACCTCAGATCCAAAATTGATAAACCGGATGCCGCTATAGTCGGTGAACCGACCTCATTGGCACCTTGTATTGCCCAAAAAGGATTGTTTATCCTGAAGCTGATCAGTAAAGGAGAATCGGGACACGCGGCAAGAGTCGAAGGAAATAATGCCATATATAATATGTCTGAATTACTTCAAAAGTTACAAAATTGCCGTTTTGAAGCTAAAAATAAGTTCTTAGGAAATGTCAAAATCACCCCTACTCAAATAATCGGTGGAACCGCCAATAATATGGCACCAGAAAAAGCCGAAGTGATCCTGGATATCCGTACGATTCCGGAAGTCCCGAATGAAGAAATTATGGAAACTATAAAAAGTGAAACCGGCGCTGAAATAGAGATTGTCTCCGATCGGTATATCGCAACTGGTACCGCTCCGAATGAACCCATCGCGCAGAGTGCACTTGCCGCCTCCACAGAACATTTCTTTGGCTCTCCTACCAGTTCCGATTGGGTATTTCTCCATGATATCCCAACGATAAAAATGGGTCCCGGTCATAGTCAGGTCTCCCATACCAGAAATGAACATATTGAAATTGATCAGTTGCACAACGGAGTAAAACTATATAAAGAGACCATTAAACATTATTTTAGCTGAACAATTAATAAGCAGGATGATCATCAAGTTTAAAACTTTCATGCACTTTATCCCTGCTAAATAAAATTTTTACGTAATTATTTTATGAAGACACTTTGGCAACAACCTAATAAACAATTCGGATCCGATTGGTTTTTCAATTTTACAGCTGCAGAAGACCGGACATATGATCATTTTTTAATTCCTTTTGATATATATTCTAATCTGGCACAAGTACTTGGTCTACATAAGATTTCGTTGCTCAAAGATTCAGAAAAAGATGAATTGCTAAAAAAATTAAGAGAAATTCATGAATTGTGGGAAAAAGGACAGTTTCAATTAGATGAATCAGATGAAGATGTTCATTCTGCAATTGAAAAATATATTACAATAAAATGCGGGGATACGGGAAAAAAGATTCATGCCGGAAGGTCCCGAAATGATTTAATTTTATCAGATATTCGTCTTTACGTAAAAGTAGAACTTCGTAAAATTTTCTATCAGTGGCTGCAAATTGCTGACATTATAAAGCAGAAAGCCATCGATAATAAAGCGATCTATTTCCCTGGATATACACATACGCAACCGGCTATGCCGAACTCTGCCGATGCCTGGTTCATGGGTTATCTCGAATTATTTCTGATCTCCTTCGATGCGTTGATTGAATCGTATAACAGTTTAGACGCCAGTCCTTTAGGTTCCGCAGCCGGATTTGGTGTTCCTCATATTAAAATAGATAAAACATTTATAGCCAAAACGCTCGGTTTCAAGAAAGCACTCTATTCAGTTACCTCTGCACAACTTTTACGCGGATTAGCCGAACAAAAAATAATATCGGCGTTAGACCTGACAGCCCAGGTTTACAACCGGATGGCAGCCGATATCGTCACTTATGCTGGAATCGACAAACAATTCGTACACATCAGCGATGATCAGGTATCAGGTAGTAGCATCATGCCACAAAAACGAAATCCTGACGCCTGGGAATTAATTCGCGGTGAATCTCATGCCTATATTGCTTGGATGAATCAGTTACATGGACTAACCAATAATATGATTTCCGGATATCACCGTGATCTGCAACTGGTCAAAAAGATCATAATGGATGCCTTAAACCATATGCAGCGCCTCAGTGATGCCTTTATCCATGCATTGAGCGGTGTTTCTTTTAATAAAGAATCGTGTCAGAAAGCATTAGGAAGAGAATTATTTGCTACTCACATTGCTAATAAACTTACATTGGAAGGCATGCCATTTAGGGAAGCTTATCGAAAAGCCGGATCGTTGTATCCGGAAACCCCCGTTCCGGATAATAACTCGTTAAAAGAATCCTATCATCATGAAGGAGCTCCGGGACAGTGCGATGGACATTTCTTTGATGAGGCACTTGATGATTATGCAAAATGGCATGAAAATGAGGATCAAAAATGGAATAATATTAAGAAGGCTCTTTTGAGTAATTAAAGTTTTCAAGAATAAAATTATTGGTATTTTACGTTTGTATAAGTGCAATGTAAATCATTATTAATTTTGATATGCCTCATAAGATACAAAGA
>DATFMK010000341.1:0-2474 GCA_035267005.1 Balneolales bacterium | reverse complement strand
CGGTAATTTACAGCATTCGCCAATTGTGCTTTATCAACATAGTCGGATAAACTCGTTGGTTTACCATATTCATTGCGAATGGCGTTATCATAATAGCTGTACTTACCATTCCCTTCACAGGCATCGTGATATCCCCAGGTGTTATTTAATGGATATGGTTTTGATGGATCTGGTTTTAAATCGGGAATAAATCGTTTTAAAACGCCAACAGAAGGTACCGATGGAATCCCCACTTCGTTTTTAAATACCCAGTCTTTAGCACTATCAGCCAATTGGTAATACTTTGCAGGCGGTACCCAATAATATGGTCCACCGCTATACGTCCCGGTAGGACCATTATCCGGCCAGGTCCAACCCCAGCTTTTGGGTGGTAAATCACTATTGGCTGAACTTGGTAAAAATGGTCTCGTGCCATCTAATTGAGCCATGTATTTACTTATCCCCTGCAAAATATCTTTTCTCGGATACGTTTCATTACCACCGGTCCACAATAATAGACTTGGATGGTTTCGCAGTCGTTTTATCGTACTTTTTACATCCGATAAGAATAATTCCGTACTCAACGGCCAATCTCTTGAACCTCCAAAGCGTCCGTTTGTATCGCCGGAAATCCAAAAATCCTGCCATACCAATAATCCATCTTCATCACAGGCCTTGAAAAAATCGTCCGGAGGCGCAATTCCACCGCCCCAAACTCTGACTAAATTCAGATTGTCTTGTTTCCATAATTTCATTTCTTGTTCATAGCGTTTAGCTGTTTTATGAAGAAGAAGATCTGGAACCCAGGCTCCGCCCGTCAGATGTATTTTCTCACCATTGATGTAAAAATCCCTTCTCGGATATTTCCCAACCATAACTACTTTACTATCGATTTGGCGGATCCCAAATGTTACTTTTTGCTGATCGGTATATCCATTCTTTGTTTGTACATTCATCGTGAGATCATAGAGATTCTGCTGACCGTAATTATTGGGCCACCATAAATGTGGATTTTGGAACAATAACTTTTGGGTATTATCGGGAGAAAAAGTAATCTCTTTATACTGATTTGGACTTAATGTTATCTTTTGAGAGAATTGTACGGTATTACCTTTAAAATTATGGGGTGCAATAGATACATGAACCACTCCATTTTGAGATTGATCTCCCAAATTGATCAAATGTGTCTGAATGGTTAACCGTGCTTTTGTCGTGTCCGGCAATGACAATTTGGTTACCACATGTGGCTTTTCCATTTTTATTAATCCGGTTGCTTGAACATTTACCCCTTCCCAAATGCCCATTTCACGATCTCTAATAGCTGGAATCCAATCCCAGCCTATGGAACACAGCATTGTTACATCTTTGCCAATGGCATCGTCCAAACCACCATTACTACCAAATGGGCCCAATACGGTTGTTTGGGGCTGCGCTGGTTCTCCGGGATGATCGACCGGATAAATTTTTACTGCCAGATAATTCGTCTGACCCACCTGTGCGTTTTGGGTAATATTATACGTAAACTTCTTAAACATACTTTTCATATGGCTGGAATCGGCAATTTGTTTGCCATTAAGCCAGACATCCGCTTTATAATTGATTCCTTTAAAAGTCAGCCAGAGGTGTTTGCCCTGATAGGCTTTGGAAAGTTTAAATGTACTTCTATACCAATAAGGTGTTTTCCAGGGGTTTTCCTTATTTGGCAAATAGCTGTATTTAGTCAGCCCGTATTTCTTATTAAATTTATCGGATGCATCGGGGATTTTCATATTATTCATACCGATATACGGATCTGGATAGACTCCGTTATTAACTAAAGCACGCAATACGGTTGATGGAACCGCTACCGGATACCAATGATCGGGCTGGAAATCACCGGTTGAAATCTCTGCGCCATTTTGGTTAACCAATACAGCTGCTTTGAGCTGAAAAGATGTTATTTTCTGACCTGGATTAACCGGCTGATTATTTATTGATTGCTTTTTATTACAACCAAAAAATAAACCAATCAGCAGAATCCAAATAAACTTGACGAATCCGTTTCTCATAGTAATAAGTTTTAATTTATTTATAATCCTCCATTAGTAAGCACTAAATAATAAATACAAATCATTCATGCCATGTTGGAGATGAATTTATTTCAACAATTTTAATCCCGGTTTAAACAGGATTTTTAACAAAGAGTAACTCATTGACAAATAGAAATATTAAGTTAACTAAAGGTTTATCCCATAGCAAGATAAGCCTAAACTCATATTCCGTATTCTATTATGCCAATTTCGCTACTTCAATAAATTAGTATGAAGTTTATTTAACCCGGATTATTCACCAAGAAATTTTGTTGTGTCTCGAAAGCTTTCGGGATTAAAAATGTGCATGAAACATACTATGGTACCTTGATTAAGCATTTTTAAATTCAACGCAGAGCACGGCAACATTTCGCAGCTCTTTTTAGACTCCTCAAATTTGAGGAAAACTTTATTTATTACAAGATA
>DATFMK010000340.1:0-3118 GCA_035267005.1 Balneolales bacterium | reverse complement strand
TTACAATATGTTATAAGATTTTTTTATCCCCTACGAATCAACTGCGAAAGTTGAGTAATTATCTTACTAAAATTTAATTTACGTTTTATTATACCAGCGTTAGCATTACAGCGTGATATCTGAATTCTTATATGATTTAATAATATCATTGGCAATACTTAGTTTAAAAATATCATCGCCCAACTAATTGTTATCACATGTTAATATTAAAGTTAGACAATTTTATTAATGCCGAATCATCCCACGCTTGTGGCTGCCAGGACCGGACATATATCTGGGGATTTTTTTCGTTGAAATCAACCAGCAGGAATAAATATCCTTCATCGGAATAGGTACTAGAATAATAATTCTGCCGCATACTTATTCCATATACACCTTTCTGCTTGTTTTTCCGGGTGATATTGAATGTCGAATATCCCAGATAGATATCTTGTTGACTTTTAAAAACGGCTTTCTGTCTTTTTAAATACTGGTTTTTGGTCAGACGAATTTGTTTAAAATCCGGTTGTTTGTTATTCGTTTTAAAAAAGACATAATCCCCATCTTTCTTCTTCTTTTTTAAAACCCTTCCTACAATAATCACGGCTTGATCAGAAAACAACGAGTCGATAGTATTAATATCTCTTGTCATAAATGCCGTTCTATACTTTTCAATAAATTTTATAATGACCTGCCTGTGCTTCCAATCTTTTAATATTTTTCCTTCCGTTACAAATTTCTTGTACAAATTGTGCATGATTCCGAATGTCACATTGTACATTTTTCCTTTTGGTGTAAAATCAAAGACAAGATATTCTGTTGTCTGTTTATTTAATGAAGGATATACAGCGTGCACTTGTATCTTTCTCAGTTCCCACCCCATATATGTTTTATTAACCGCCGCTTTGAAATTATTTTTTAGCACAGAGAGGTGATTATATCTCATCATGTTTATCATCCTTTTTTTCAAGAATGGATCGTTCTCAAAATATTTGGAGATACCTTTTAAATCGTGTTTTTTTATCAAACTGATGAGAGAAAATGATTCGTTGCTTATCTTTCTGAGAACATTGCAACTATCGTTATTCTGTAATTCTAACTGATATTGCCCTCGATTGAAATGTGCTATGTGAGCTTTCAGATTATTTTTAACCGTATCGGTTTTCGCGGTAACAACGCTTTTATTACTTTTCAGAGAATCCTTCTTCGAAGCAACAGATTGCTTCTTTTGGACTGACTTCTTCTTCAAAATAATTTTTCTAGTATTATCAAAGGAAGGTTTCTGAACCAAATCCCATAACTCCGATACATCTTTTATCTCCTGACGATTCTCGTAGTAGCTATACTTTATGGAGATGTTTAATTTTTTAAAATTCACACTTGGTCCCAATAAAGTGGCTGTTCCATCTCCGTCTGTTGCCTGTACATTTACCTGATTACTTCCATCCCAAAAGCTGAAATCCAGATATTGATCCGGTTTATGGTTTGTCCGGATGTTGAAAACCAATTCTCGTTCATTCTTTGACAACAGACTATCCGTTTTTAAATAAAATTTCGTTTTATTTAATATGGTGGTTATTCGATACGGAATTTCCGTTTTCAAATTCAGATCATGATATTTTATTACCTGATCAGGAAGGGAATTCATCAGAATTATCGCAAAATAATACCATTTCAGGGCATAGCCATATTCCTCATTGTTCTCAAAATCATTTGCTTTATCATAAATACTTCTAATTAATATCTTCCTTTTATTAAATATATTTTCAACATTGCTCTTCCTGATATAATGGAATACATCAATCTTACCATCTTTTAATTGTTTTAAAGTCTTAACATTACGTAATGTAGCCGTCGAAAATGTTTTCAAAATCTTCTGTACGGTCTCTTTAATATTCTTATTAGACTCTTTAACATTACTTTGATAATCAGATGAAACCATAACGGCTATATTTTGAGTGAGATTCGCCAATGCCGCATCCGATGCCTCTTTTTCATTTCTTGATATGGCCTCTCCCCAATAATAATCGTTGGAATTTTTGATGATTTTTTTGTTTACAGCCTGAGCTAAAAGAACTTGTGGAACCAAAAAAAGAAGTAGGAAGAATATGTTTTTGAGATATTTCACGTTTGTATAATTATCTATTCACATTTTAGATTTATAATTTGAAAGTTAGCCCAACCAGATCTCCTGCCATCATATATTTATTATTCGAATTATGGCTTAAAGTATTATAGGAGATACCCCACGATGTCGTAATACCAACCGTTTTCCCAAACCAAAGAGTACCACCAAGCAATCCCGATGGTCCGTATGCTTCAGTCGGATAGGCCAGGGAACCATATTGCATATCGAGATACAGCTCAAATCCAAAATTCTGATTTTTGGTGAAGCTTTTAGCTAAAATAAATCTGATTCCACCGGAGAGTAATCCATGTTGAGAATAATTCTGACTCTTCTCATAAATATGCGATCCAACACCTATGTGAAAATCAGCTGCGCCAATCCGATATCCAAGTTCTAATCCCATGTTTCCATATGAGTTACCAATTCCGAATGATACGCTGGTAAATGAATGGAAACTTGATCTTTTATTGGATGAATCAACCCTGTTTTGATTACGAGAACTATTGTCAGCGTTTGATTCCGGTAATGAATAATTTTGACTTATTAAAACCCCCTTCTTTGTTTTTAACGGTTTCATGTAGAGGCTTTTGACGGATGTAATTCCATTCCGTACCTGCAGCGTATCGGTTAACTCAAAATAGCCTTTACTCTGAGCCAGTATTTTATACTTTCCCACTGGTAGATTATCAATATAATTTAACCCTCGCCAACTCCTGACAATTTTACCATTTTGCATCAAATTAATTTGTGCATCTAACGGTACAATACTGAATTGCAATGTTCCGGTCTTTCTTTTTAAATCATATTCTTTTGTTAGCGTTTTATTTAGGGCAATATTCACCGTGCCGCTCTGTGAATAATACCCGTCCTTACTAATCACAATTTTATACGGACCCGGCATCAAATTAATCGTATTTTCACCACTGAAATCCGTATTATTGATAGTTATATTGGCATCTTTTGGATTTAATACCAGATGTAATGTTCCTGTATTTTGAGATAAATGAAAAA
>DATFMK010000339.1:0-3261 GCA_035267005.1 Balneolales bacterium | reverse complement strand
ATCGGGATTAGATGATATCGAATTACAATAAAGTTTGCCCAATAGTCTCTGTAGTATGAATTGTTTAGACCCAGCTTCTGTAAAGGAATACAAGGTCATTAAAAGTTTTATAAAACCTGTTAACACGCGTGGTGACATTATAAAGGTGAGGGAATCCGGCAGAACCTTGGCGAAAGAAGCCGGCTTTTCATGTAATGATCAGACATTTATAGCTACAGCAATTTCAGAGATCGCGAGAAATATAATCGAGTTTGCAAATAAGGGTGAAATAGAAATTGGTTTGGTGAACAATAATCAGAAACATGGAATTTTAATCACTTCCCGGGATGAGGGACCCGGTATTTCAGACATAAAGCTTGCGATGATGGATGGATATTCCACGGGAAATGGCATGGGTATTGGGTTGCCCGGGGCCAAACGCATGATGGATGAATTCGAGCTGCTATCACAGGTTGATGTTGGAACTACGGTAACGATGGTAAAATGGAAAAACGGTATTTATGAGAACCAGGCTTCTTATAAATAGATAGGATGTCGATTATTCTTGTTACTGTGTATGAAGGATATTAACCCGAATTATTCAGGTAACCAACAAGAAAAAATACATATCATATAAATTTCTTGGTGAATAATCCAGGTTAATAAATAAGACGAGTTGGTGAAATACGATACAGGGAAACGTGTCGGTTTTGGGCTGATGAGGTATGATTTGGAATAGAAACAGAGGAGATGATAAATATTACGAGTAGGAAAATACCTGAACGTGAGTTTATTCAGGCATTAGAAAGTTATTTGTTGAATGAAGATGAACAATCTTTAAACCTGGCTTATGAATTTGGCAGATTACCGGCTAATGTTAATGAGATTTCTTCGCTTGATATTATTCAAATCCATCATCGAACGCTTTCCCGGATCTTACATAATTATCAAAGTAAAATTGATCAGGAGACATTTTTTAATCGTGCCGCTACATTTATTACGGAAGCCATGATCTCTGTGGAGATGAGGAATCGTGGATTTGAATCCACCGTTCAGCAGCTTAGAGATCAAAACAGAGATTTAAACAGCATGAATCGCCGGCTGGAAGAGGAAGTAGATAAACGAAAGCGCATGAATGTGCTTCTTAAACAAAACCAATCATACGTTCAATCTATTATTGATAACTCGCTGGATTCAATAACGATAGTCGATGAAAACGGTGAGTTCCTTTTTTTGAGTCCCTCCTCGATCAATATTATTGGATATTCACCGGAAGAGCTCAAGAAAACGAATATATTTGAGAAAATACATCCCGATGATTTGGACAATGTTATGGTATTGTTTAATAATGTTGTTACAATTCCCTTTTATGTAATCAAAATCGAATACCGGTTTAAACATAAAGACGGATCCTGGCGGTATTTTGAGAGTATCGCGAGAAATTTACTGAATCATTTCCCTGTTCGGGGAATACTAATTAATTCACGGGATATCACCGAGCGAAAAGAAGCCGAAGAAGAAATCCGCAAATCCCGGGAAATGCTGCGTAAACTGGCGGAACGCATCGAAGAGGTCCGTGAGGAAAAACGCCTGGACATGGCCCGTGAGATACATGATGAACTCGGACAAATGCTCACCGTTTTAAAAATCGATCTATCCTTGTTAAGGGATAACATCCTCCAAAACATCAACTATTCTGTGGATCGGGGTAATTATGATATTGAGCATGATTTCAAAACGATGTTTGATCGGATAGATACTATTATACTATCTGTTCAGCGAATCATCAATGAATTGCGTCCGCAAGTATTGGATAAGCTGGGTTTTGAAGAAGCGCTTAGATGGGAATTAAAGAATATTCAGAAAAGAACTCATATAGATTTCAATTTTCAGAATAATGTGAAGAGCTACGTTATTTCCGATTTATTCAATGAAAAACAGTTATTAAGCATTTTTAGAATATTTCAGGAATCTATTACAAATGTTATTCGCCACGCTGACGCTACAAAAGTGGATGTTCAGTTAAACAAGATAGATTCCCAAATACAATTGCTGATCGTGGATAATGGCAAGGGAATTAAAGAATCAGAATTAAAAAATGCGGACTCATTTGGTATAATCGGGATGCGGGAGAGAGCGCTAAGCCTGGGGGGAGATTTTAAGATAGAAGGAAGGCCTGAAAAGGGGACCAAGGTAATCATCTCGTTGCCTTTTATCGGACAAGATATTGAGAATGAAATTAACCTATAAGAGTGTAATATGATTAAAATAATTATTGTAGACGATCATCCACTATTGAGAGAAGGGGTTAAAAAAGTATTAAAAGCGCAGAATTCTAATATCAATATTGTGGCGGAGGCGGCCAATGGGGGACAAATTTTAGAGAAATTACAGCATAACAATAATGTGGATCTGATTATACTGGACATAACATTACCGAATAGAAATGGTCTGGAAGTTTTGAAAGATATAAGGCAACAATATAATCACATTCCAGTGTTAATTTTGAGTATCCATCCTGAAGAGCAGTTCGCAGTTCGTGCTATGAAGGCCGGAGCTTCCGGCTATTTATCGAAAAGCAGTGTTCCCGATGATCTGGTGAAAGCCATACATAGAATTGTGGTCGAAAAAAGACGTTATATAACACAGGACGTCGCTGAACAACTGGCTGAAAGTATGGAACTCAACACCCAGCGTCCAGCACATGAAATATTATCGGATCGGGAATTTCAAGTTATGTATATGTTAGTAAACGGGGAAAAAGTGAAAGAAATCGCTGATAGACTTTCACTGAGTCCACATACTATTCATACCTATCGAGCACGCATATTTAAAAAATTGAATGTGAATTCCAATGTGGGACTCATCCGATATGCCATCGATCATCAATTAATTGTGTAACCTCTTTCGAAAAGAACAATACAATTGTAAATCCCTAAAATATTTTGGTAAAATTTGGATTAACCCGGATTATTCACCAAGTGTCTTTGCGTGATGTTTTTTTACCTCAACATCATCTTCACCCATTCGCGTCATTTCGACCGGAGGGAGAAATCTTCAAAGTAACATAGTCATTTCGAGACGCTGTTTTGTGATGATTCTATTTCGAACACACGTTAAGTAAGGGCGAGGAAAAATGAACAATATGTCTTTTCGAGGAACGAACGGATGTGAGTGAGGCTGGCAATCTCTTGCCGTTGTTGGGGCTTATGGCTGTGGTTACGGAAGGGGATCCCCCGAAAGCCTGCGGGATTCCTAAAGTCACTTCGGCAAAAAGCGCCT
>DATFMK010000338.1:0-2264 GCA_035267005.1 Balneolales bacterium | reverse complement strand
CGAAGAGTATAAAAAAGATCAATTGCTTAGTGATTATAAATTACAAGATGTGGTTTTACCTGATACCGTAATCAAACGAACAAATTTAATACGCCGTAAATGGCTGGATAACGATTTTTACGGCATCACCTATTCGACCAATTATAAACATGGTAAATTGTGGGATCTGGATGTTGGCGGTGCTTACAGTATTTATGATGGACAGCATTATGGAGATGTAATCTGGGCTCAGTATTTCAGCAACGGACAAATTCAGCATCCTTATTATAATAACAGTGCCACTAAAAAGGATTATAATGTTTATGCTAAAATGAACTATAACCTTACAAAAAAACTCAGTGCTTTTGGTGATATGCAGATGCATCGGATCAATTATAATTTCCTGGGTAATGGTATTGTGAAACGAAATGGTAAGGAAGTCGTCGTTCCCACTCAACAAACGGCTAAACTACGTTTCTGGAATCCCAAAGTCGGATTTAATTATCAGTTTAGTTCGAAGAGTCGTTTTTACGCCTCATTCGGTGTGGGAAATAAAGAACCCGGACGTGATGAATATGTGGAATCGACACCCCAAAATCGTCCGAAGCCGGAAACGTTATATGATTGGGAAACGGGATATCGTTACAACTCCCACTCACTGTTTTTAGGGGCGACGGGTTATTTTATGGATTATAAAGACCAGCTGATCCTGACCGGACAGATTAATAATGTCGGTGCCTACATTCGTCAAAATGTTCCACATAGCTATCGATTAGGACTTGAATTTCAAGCCGGTGTCAGGATAACCAACTTTTTACAATGGTCAGGAAATGTGACCGTCAGCCGGAATAAAATCAGAAAATACAAGCAATATGTCGATAATTATGATACGGGAAACCAAAAAGTATATACCTATCATAATACCAACATCGCATTTTCTCCTAATGTGATTTTTGGTTCGGTATTCGAGTTTACGCATAAAAACCTTAGAGTGAACTTCATGTCGAAATATGTTGGGAAGCAATATCTCGATAACACACAAAGCGAATCAAGTATTCTGAAACCGTATTTCGTTAATAATCTGAGAGTAAACTACGACATCCGAAACCTGTCGGCCGTTAATAAAGTGACGCTAAGTTTTTTGCTCAATAATGTATTTAACGAATTATATTCTTCCAACGGATACGATTATTCTTATATCTCAGGAGGTAAAATGACAACAGAGAATTATTACTACCCGCAAGCGGTTAGAAACTTCCTCATTCAATTAACTTTGGATTTCTGAGATGAACTAAGCCGTATATCTTTGAGAAAACGAGAGATGTAATTGCTATCACAAAGAATGGATGCTGTTTCGAATAAAAGCCGAAACAGTGTCCTTATGTAAATTTTACGACCTAAATAAGATCTTTATTAACACTTAACCCGAATGATTCACGTATAAAATAAGATTTATAAAATCTTACTTTATAAATAGCAGGTAAAAGCTATAGGCCTATTGTTGGTGGGTTGTTGTACATTGTTGATCGTTTTGATCATTTTAGCAACTAACTACCAACCACAAACCACTATCATTACAAGTCTTAACATCAGATCTCGGGGGATTAGTTTATCGTTATTTTTTCTTATATCGAACTCGCGCTAAGAAAAGGCCTTAACAGATGATCTTTCATGGACTTGCTTTTTAAAAGCAAAAGAAAACTTCGTTCCTTGTTCCGATTCAATTTTTATATCTGCTTTCAGTTGTTTGGCTAATGTATTTACGATCACCATTCCTAAAGAATTGGTATCACCTTTCAGGTATTTTTCCGGCAGTCCCACACCATTATCCGAGATTTTGATATAGTACTCGTTATTGTTTTGCATGACAAAAATCTCAATTTTCCCTTTTATCATTTCTCGAAAAGCGTGCTTAAATGCATTAGTTACCAATTCATTAATAATCATACCGCAAGGAATAGCAGCATGAATATCCATCTTAACCTGAATAATTCATAAACAGTCAAAAAAAAGGAGTGTTTTATAGTTTATCTCCTTGATATTTAGTATCTTAGAGGTGACAAAAAAACCAAAAACACTCCATGGATAAAGATACAAATTTTTCGGCAACTATGGCATCCCATTCAGATTTTTCCCCCACTTTGTTTAACCTGTCAGATTTTGAGAAAAAAGAAGTGGAAGTCCGTTTTTCCGCTGAACAGACCTCACATGATGGAGGATTGTTACTACTCAGGGAAGTAGAACGGCAGGCCGGACTTATAGACCACCTGGCAAACTGTTTGGAA
>DATFMK010000337.1:0-2990 GCA_035267005.1 Balneolales bacterium | reverse complement strand
CTGCTGTCGGACCGTCATTAGGTCCAACCAGCGTCAATACCGACCGGCGGAGGATACAACCAATCTCAACTTGGATGCTATTTGCGGAATATGATTAATCTCCTCGTACATGGCGTAACATTGTTCGCCTCCTCTGTGAAACTCCCCTCGGCTATCGCCACGCAAAAAACCGACTGACAGTTTGAACCCCAAGGTGTTACCAGCCAGAATATGTGAGGACACTCTGGGAAGGTAAATAATATGGTCTATCTCATCTAATTTAGCCGGTACCATTATCGGCTTTTTCCAATGATTCTTTCCGTCCGGTATAGCCGGACGGTATGCATCCCATCCATATTCTTCAAAGAAACAGGGTTCAGTACCGCTGTCTTCAATGACTTTCAATATACCGGCAGTTTTTGCCAACTGACGAGACGATCCTTTTTGCTGTTCTTTTGTCCATTGCACGGTTCCAAAACTGCTCTGATCGCCGACCAATATTTTGCCAGCCCCCTTTTCCTTCAACAGATTTACCATACAATGGACAGACCAGGGATCAGTGGTAGCCGGATAGCGCTTACCCGAATTTAATGCAATTTTGATAAGCACCCGATCACCTCTGGATAGCCAAGAAAAATCAGTTGTCGCTTCTACCATCTTTTTGAAGAGAGCATAAGATTTCTCATGCTCGCCTCTGGCCACCCAATAGCAACTCACACTCAGCTCACGATCAGTTATGGAAGATATCACCGGTTCTGCCGGTTTGGTTTGTACATTTTTCGCTGTCTGGCTGCAAGCAGGCAGTACAGTTGTCAAGGCTAGACCTGCTGTCCCGATTAAGAATTTTCGTCTGGTTAACAGATTCTGAGGTCTTTGTTCCTTTTTCATCTTCATTATTCCTGAATCAAAATAGGTAAAAAGAGTTGACACGCTGAAAGTAATTTACCAAAAACTGCATATTAGCGAACTAACGATGAATTGAGAATAAATAGAAAAAATTACACCAGTGAAAACCTTTAATATCATAAAATATCACAATTTGTCCTAAAGTTGTGATTAGTAGATGCTATTCCCATGATTTAAAATTTTCATTATGGCATAGATCTTTTTGTGGCCAATTATTCAGGTACGTTTACATTATCTGACATTTTGAGTGGCTGAATATTTGTCAGATACGTTGGAAATATATTATCGAATTAAAGGGTTATTTCACCTTCTCAACTGGAATCTTTATACCTTCGATATAAAAAATGAACCCAGTTACTTTTCCATCATTATTCTCAATGAAAGTAAATCTTGCATCTTCACCCTTCATAAAGAATTTTGATTTAGATTCAGCATACATCCCTACCCAGGTTTCATTATCATAAGAACCAAAGAGTTGATTATCTTCCATCTTGATAAAAAAAATTCGATTACTCAGGTAGGTATATTCTCCAATATATTTAGTTAAAATATCCGAACTTATATCGATTGCGGCTGGCTCTGGTGGCGGTTCTCTTTTTATGGAGGGATCATAATGTGGATAACCAAGCCAGTCAAATGGTGAATATTCATCACCAATTGTCTTTTCAACAATTTCTCGGGCGACACTCTCAAAATTGTCACTGTTACTAAGCAGAACGACACCAAGGCCTTTATCAAAGTAAGTAACCGTGTAATTCTGCCATCCCAAATCGTGCCCTGTGTGAAAAAATGCCCTTCCATGCTTAGTATTAAATCTTCCCCACCCTAAACCCCAAGAGAGTGTGATCTGATTATATTTATCAGTGTCTTTCCAGGCACCAGGACCGAACATATTTTCTGATCTTATAGCGATTTGAGGATTTAGCATAGCGTTCATGCTTCTTTTCCGTTTGCCTTTAGCATTAAGTATTACCGAAAGGAAACGCGCATAATCACCAGCGGTAATCTGCATTGAACCTGCTGCATCTGCTTTTCGCCGTCTATTCAACATCTTCGGTCTTTCATATTCGTCGTGGGGAACTGCGAAATTTTTTTCAAATTTCTTTTGCCAGACATAACTGGTGTGTTCCATTCCGAGTGGTTCAAATACCATTTTCCGGCTTAATTCCTCTAATCCCTTTCCAGTAATCTTTTCAATTGCCATTTGAAGCAGACAAATACCTTCACCTGAGTATGAGAACCGTGAACCAGGTTCAAACATAATTCTTAATTTGCCATCATTTGTAAGAAATCTCCAATTAGGGAAACCTGTGGAATGACTGAGCACCATTCTTGCGGTAATTAAACCTGTTTGCTGGTCACCGTTCAAGTCTTCATAATTCGGATATTCATATAGATTTTTGTCTAAATATTTCTGTAAAGGCTTATCCAAATCTATGATTCCATCTTCTACGAGAAGCACCACTATATATGCAAATACGGTTTTGCTAAATGACGCTGCACTGAAAATTGTTTCTTCGTCGTTTAAGACACCTATGCTGTTATTTCTAAAACCGTAAGCCTTCTGATAAACGACCTTCGAGTCATTTATTATGGCGCATGAAAGTCCAGTTACACCGGCATTTTCCATCATATGTGAAATACTATTATCCACTTCACTAAAGGACATTGACTTTCCACTTATCATCTTAACAGATTTTTTGGCGATCGCCGGGTGTCCAAAGCCGGGTAGAATTAAAGCTAATATTATTAAAATAGAAAATAGATATTTTTCCATTTTAAGCTTATAGGTATTAGAGTGAGCCACCCCCTAGCTTCATCAAAGTTTTATATATAATGAGAATACATTCAAAATCGCCTGATTCCAGATAAGTAAATAAATCTGCATTTTTGAAGGCAGACTTTCATTGCTGACACATCACGATGGTACGAATAATTCTCATTTTTCTATAGAAGCCAATGAGTTTCAGAGTTTCATATCTTGGTCTATTTTTGTCTTTGCAACTATTTTCGCTGATATAATCCAATCAACTCTGCCTTATGAAGAATATGTGTCTCCATAGCTTTTTGGAGTTTTGCTTTTGTTGGACGCGTGAGGTCTGGAA
>DATFMK010000336.1:0-4057 GCA_035267005.1 Balneolales bacterium | reverse complement strand
AATAAATCAAGAGTTTAATCACCATGGAAGTTTCTAAAAAAGCCCAAATATCATTAGAAGAACATTTCAAAACTATTCGCAGGAATATCGTTGGTTATAATCATGAGTTTGATACTCCACAAGGCCGTAAAAAACTATTATACGCCGATTGGACGGCAAGTGGAAGATTGTATAAGCCGATAGAAGATAGATTGTTACATGAAATCGGTCCGTTAGTCGGTAACACCCATACCGAGACCAATGTAACCGGTACTTCCATGACCCGGGCTTACCACGAGGCCAAAAAGATCATTAAAAAACATGTCAATGCTTCAGACGAGGATGTCATTATCCTGGCCGGATCTGGTATGACCGGTGTGGTCAATAAATTCCAGCGAATTTTGGGAATGAAAATACCGGAAAAATTGGCTGATTATGTTGACCTTCCGGAAGAAATGCGCCCGGTTATATTTGTGACCCACATGGAACATCATTCCAATCAGACTTCGTGGCTTGAAACCATAGCGGATG
Source organism: Balneolales bacterium (assembly GCA_035267005.1). Taxonomy (GTDB): domain Bacteria; phylum Bacteroidota; class Rhodothermia; order Balneolales; family DATFMH01; genus DATFMH01. The sequence continues at coordinate 3,547 of DATFMK010000336.1, read as the reverse complement.
TTGTAGTCGTACCATCGGATGAGGAAGGTCTGGTTGATCTGAATAATTTTGAAATTGAAGTAAAAAAATACACGAATCGTAAAATAAAAATTGCCGCCGTCACTTCCTGTTCCAATGTCACCGGTATTTTGACACCCTATCACGAAATCGCCAAATTGATGCATCAGAACAACGGACTTTGTTTCGTCGATTTTGCTGCTTCGGCTCCGTATATCCCCATTAATATGCATCCAACCGACTTGGATGAAGGAGCGGATCTGGATGCCATTTATTTCTCGCCACATAAATTCCTCGGTGGTCCCGGTACACCCGGTGCCATTATCTTCAATACCAAACTCTATACCAATAAGATACCCGATCAGCCCGGTGGCGGGACCGTAAACTGGACTAATCCGTGGAATATTAGAAGTTATATTGAGGATATCGAAGTCCGGGAAGATGGTGGAACACCGCCATTTTTACAGTCCATGAAAGCAGCCATGACTATCCGACTCAAAGAGCAGATGGATCCCCATTTGATACTAAAACGGGAACATGAGATTCTTAAAAAACTGTACCCCGCACTGCAATCGATCGATGAATTACAGATTCTGGCCGAACACATCGAAGACCGCCTGGGTATCATATCTTTCCATATTACCGATTTGCATTATAACCTCGGGGTAAAATTACTCAACGATTATTTCGGTATTCAAGTCCGCGGCGGATGCGCTTGTGCCGGCACATACGGACATTACCTGCTACATATTGATCCCAAAACGTCTCAAAAAATCTATGCACAGGTAAAACGCGGCATTATGGATCATAAACCGGGATGGATTCGTTTATCCATTCACCCTGCTATGTCAGATAATGATATCGATTATATCATCCATGCCATGCAAGAGTTGGTTAATAATTTCAAAAAGTGGGGAGAAGATTACGAGTATAATCACCATACGAATGAATACTCCTATAAGGGAAATGGACAGTCCCAAACGGTAAACATAAAAACATGGTTTAGCGACATTTGATAAAAATGCCCTGTAAATGTCACCTCACAAGACCTGATTGTTATTTTAACGTGAGGTTTGGATAAGAATCGCAGCGTTGTAATAATTACATTGAGAATACGACCTGAGAAAATATGACCTATCTTGACGACGGACGACTGACCATCGACGACACAGAGCTGTTTTGATGCCTAAAGCATGATTCCGATACCGAACTCACGTTGATTATACGGTTTTTCAGAATAAATAATGTTTAATTACTATCAGAGCGTTTCTCGGTTGTCGGTGGTCGGTGGTCGGTGGTCGGTGGTCATAGAATAATCTAATTTAACAGCTACTTTTATTAAGTAGATAGATTATAAGCTTAAGCGAACCTCACGTTAAATTAAGCAACTTATAAAAAAATGAACCGATGCTCGATTTTGAGAACGTTAAAAAGAGCTGCAAAATTGGCCGTGCTCTGCGTTGAAATTAAAAATGCTTAATCAAGGCATCAGAATGCCTTTCATGCGCTTCTTTATCCCGAGAGCTTTCGGGATACGACTAAATTTCTTGGTGAATAATTCGGGCTAAGAATACTTTTCCAGGTATTTCTTCAGTTTTACTTTTTTCCGGGTACTCTCTGAACTCATATAGCGGATTTTACCAAAAATGGGGCGCTCGAACCATGGCCGGTCAAAACGTCCTAATATCCAGAATATACCCGAATAACTATTGGGATCACGTCCATCAAGTGCATATTTATTATTGAGTTCAATCATATAAGACAGAGCTGTTTGGGGATCTGGTGTCCATTCGAGAATTTTCTTTCCCCACAACATTCGAAGATAATTATGAATGTATCCTTCCCGGACTAACTGATTTTGTGCTGCATTCCAAATCTCATCGTGTGTCTTCGATTGTTCGAATTCATCGAGTGTATAAATATACTCTCTTGGGTCCTTTTCATGTACTTTTAACGTTTCCTGAACCCATTCCGGCAGTGATTCAAATTTAGCATAATCCGGAGTATGATGAGCGAAATGAAATCCGACTTCGCGCCAGGTTATCAATTCATCTAAATATTTTTCAACGTATGGATGACCTTTAAAAAATCCTTCCCTTTTTCCATTCCGATCCTGAATATTTATCAAATCCCAATTTTGTGGTTGCTGATCTAATACAGCTTTTACAATCTCATATTCTGATATTTTGCCAAAATGCAGCCACGGACTCATCCGGCTGGTGGCGTCATAATCAGGGTCATTACGTCTTTTGCCATAAATTTTTAGATCGCTGGTAATAAATGCATTCAACTTGTCCAATGCCGCTTCTCTTGTACCCTTGGTGGATGTAAATGGCACCGAATGATCAATCGATTGCTGTTCGATAAATCCGGGAATATATTCCAGCTCTTTATCACCTCGCGGCCACTTTTCAAGTATTTCATTATCTAATTCGATTTCCTTCCTGATATTCAATTTGTCAAGCGGATCTTTTTCAGGCGGCATGGTAAAAGCATCTACGAAATGCTTGTGCATCACTTTTCGAAATAAATATGCGGAGTAAGGAGCTTTATTCGTCATTTTCAGGGGAATAATCCCATTGGAATCAATCGTAATAAAGGGAATATTAAATTTGTTACCGAAATATTCATTTCGCTTACGGATGATAAAAACAGGAAATTCATCACTGATTATAACAGAAGCTTTCTTACTAAGTGTATTGACCAATTTCAAAATATCACCATGCTTCTTTTCCAGGTGGATGTAATGGTTAATACCTTTCTTACGGGTTATTATTTGATCCTCACGCATCCCTTCCAGCAAAAAATTGTGGAAACGATCATTTGCCCAGGGATAATCGCAGGTTAGAGTTTCCAAAATCAGTAAAGGCTTATTTAACTTATTGGCATAGGCTACAGCGTATTCAAGAGCATAATTATATTGAAAACGTCGATTGATTTGCATCCAGTAAAGAACAAAATATCCATCGTTATTGGGATTTAAATCATTATGCTTAAAAACTCTCTTCGAATTAATATTTTTCACAATAAAGTTATTTTACAGGAAATTGATTGATTCATTATATTCTAAAAGAATGTAATGCTGTGAAGTAGTTTTACATTCCCTATACGGTGTAGTTTACGGTATGCATGTAATTTAACCTGAGTTCGAAATAAAATCTTCTTTAAAAAAGCATCTTAAAATGAATATTTTACTTTGAAGATTTCTCCCTCCGGTCGAAATGACGCGTATGGCCGAAGATGATGTTGAGGTTTTATAAACATCACTCAAAGGCGTCATCTTGAACCCGCTTTTTGGGGGAGAGATCTTCTAAACGTGGATAGATAACAGAATATTTATACATCTGATTATATCGAACTCACGTTAAATAGGTAATAGTTGTCCATTGTTTGAAAATTTCTTATTTGAGACCTTTGGGACTCAGAGTGAAACAGTGATCTTATTTTTTAATGATATGACCTCAAATATTGTCATTCCGAGAGAATCGAGGAATCTTTCAAGGGCAAGATGCCTATTATCAGTTTTGATTCGTATTAATGTTTATGAGCC
>DATFMK010000335.1:0-2055 GCA_035267005.1 Balneolales bacterium | reverse complement strand
TCATTATCAGGGACAAGATTTGAAGCTTGGAAAGCATTTTAAAATAAATGGTGATTAGTGTGACCAGCAAAACGGTTACAATGTGTGTCTGTCATAATAAATCGTTTGAAGAGCTAAAAGCATATGCAATACGTTATAATTTGCTTGAGGTCGAGGAGTTGATCGAACGCAAACTCTGTTGCCGGGGATGCGGAATGTGTTATCCTTATATTTGTAAAATGATACGAACCGGCGAAACTGCTTTTGCACCAGGTGATGTTTATTAGTCTGAATATTTGAGGATTTCAACAGGTATAAATAAATAAAATAATTTGAATTAAAAAGTTTTTCAATTTGATAAAGCACAGTTGATTTACCAGTCTAAAAATCATATTGCCATATGAACGTCTTTTACGCTCCCCCAAATCAAATATCCGGTGATTACATAGAAATTAACGGTGATGAAGCTCATCATATATCACGCGTACTGCGTTACAAAACAGGTCAGGAGATCACTGTTGTGGATGGAGTGGGAAACAAGTATTCAGGATTAATAGAAATAGTACGGAAAAAACAGGTACAAGTAAGAATTACGGATAAAAAAACATTGATGGATCCCCAAAAGACACCCAAAAGATTGATCTTGGGTTTAGGCATCATTAAACATCGTCAGCGTCTGGAATTTGCCATTGAGAAAGCCATAGAACTGGGGGCGACGGATATCGTTTTGTTCAAAAGCCGCTATACGGAAAAAGATAATGTACGTACGGATCGTATCGAAAACATTATGATCTCAGCTATGAAACAATCGATGCACGCCATGTTGCCCGTATTGACGATCGCTCAATCATTGGAAGAAGCCATTTCGAAGTATCCCCAAAGCCGCATTATCATTGCTCATGAAAAGCATGATGGAAAACCAGGGATTATGAATGAGATCAAAGAAGAAAAAGAGGTTTTAGCCCTTATTGGACCTGAAGGTGGGTTTTCCGAGGAGGAAGTGAATATGGTACGCGAAAAGGGTGGGGAAGTAGTTTCTTTGGGACGCTATCGTTTGAGAGCGGAAACAGCAGCGATAGCTATACTTTCATTGTTTCTGGGATAACCTTAGAAAATCGAATAATTAGGATTATATAAAGAATTACAGCAGGCAACTCGATATTCAAAATTACCTGCTGTAAATAGGCTGCATAATTTATTACTGCTGAATAAGCTTAGGATTGAAACTGCCCGAAGAATGATGTTTATAGGCGAGCTCTTCCAAATTTTTGACTTCCGGCCATAATTTCATCGCTTTTTTCAGCGTCTTATCAAAAATGTCATTATAAACAGGATAATATTTGGCAGATCCCCACAATTGTTGGGCCAATTCTGCCTTCATAAATCCTTCAGGAATCCATAATTGTTTCTTAAACGTCCCTGGTTTGACATACAATGTATCGTTTTTGAAGGTGGGTGATTTCACAGTGTCACTTTCAACCATTCCGGATTTAATCATCATCGTTTTAAATTCCCGAATAGCTTTAGGCGACCATTTGAAATCTTTACGGTATTCTTCAAAGTTATGATCATATTTGTGATGAAGCTCTTTATCATGATTGGCCAGATACTTTAAGACAAATTTAACACCCAAATTGTTACGGCGCATCAGACCAAAGATATAACTTGAAGTTGTATCATTTTGAATAATGTGATCTGGGATGATTCCGCCGCCACCATAAACCGTACGTCCGGCGTCTGTTGTATACTTCAACGAATCAGGGACATGATCGATAAAATTAATCGCGTCGGTTTCGGCATTTTTACTTCTGCGCATTAAGTCATAAGCATATTGCTCCCGGCCGTTATTGTAAGGTTTCTGAATGCATCGACCTGAGGGAGTATAATATCTTGATATTGTTACACGTATCGCACTGGAATCCACCAATTCGTATTGTTGCTGAACAAGTCCTTTACCGAACGAACGGCGTCCGACGATAAGACCGCGATCGTGATCCTGAATTGATCCACTCACAATTTCACTTGCCGAAGCTGATCCTTCATTGATCAAAATAATCAATGGTGTATGTTCGAGAG
>DATFMK010000334.1:0-2022 GCA_035267005.1 Balneolales bacterium | reverse complement strand
TTCCATTAGATAGGATAGTAGATGTTTCAAATAATGGGCCACAGTAGTTCGGTTTATCAGTAGGAAAATGTACGACATCTAGGACTCCAAACTTTTCAAAACCAGGCCATATCATTGCGGGATAACTTTTAAACTCAATTTCATCATATTCATCACTGAAATATTTAGTTAAATAAGTTGGAGCATCCTGGAAGGTAAAATGGTGGTTCTTGTAAAGTGTTTGCAATGTTATTTTATCACAAATTTGCACATTGCTAATTATAATATTTGGATTATTACATCCTAATGTTTTACGTATTTTACAAAAAGTCTTAACATTTGCTGCATTTGTGTGAAAATTGCCATTTAGTCGAATATGGTTGTTCTCATCTGGATCTTGTCCATCAAATGAAATTTTCATCTCATCTAAGCCTGCCTTAATAAGTTCTTTGGATAGTTCTTCGTTAAGTAAACTGGCATTAGTAGTGATAACGGTTTTAATTACTCCCATCTCCTTAAATGTGCGTATATAGTGAGATAGATTCTTATTAAGAAGTGGCTCACCGCCGTGGTATAGCACCACAACACGGGGGACAAATTTATTGTCAATAAATTGATTAACAATATAATTGAACCTATCTTTTGATAATACTGGCCGCTTGTTTGGTTGCGTGCCAGTCGGACAATGTATACATTTGAAGTTACATTTTCCTGATGTTTCAATTCGTATTACATCTGGGAAGTTATCGGGGGCATTTTGCATATATAACTCATCACTACTGTCCAATTAAAAATTGTAGAAACCGTATAACATATTAAATTAGCTAAATATAATTACAAAAACGAGTGGAATCGATTTGAAATCGACCCCGGCCCTAAAGCATAACATCAATACTGAACAGAATCATGATGGAAGGCCACTCATAAGCCTAACAAGAGGCGATTTTGTTATTCCAATGATCATGTATGCAGTAGTTTTAAGGCACATATGTTCGGCCTTTAAAACGAGATCCATCTACAGAATTCTACACTTTTTGGGTTTGTCTTTTTGTAAGTAAATGCCCGTTTCATGGGGCTTTACAAAGGTCGATTACATAAATTAAATTACTAGTTTCCCAAACTATTTGGATTTATTGACTTCTAAACTGGACACTACTGATTGAGAATATCACCAAATCAGGAAACTTGTGATATGCCAAAAAAACACAAATATCTTTAGACCCTAAAAAGTACCGATATGTTGGAGCAATCTGCAATTTTGAAGGTGTTTATCTGTAGCAGATATATAGCAGGTATTCACACATGTGAGACTGATTACTTAAAACCGAAATAAACGAAGAATTTTGGGATGAAGGATAATAAATTTCATCTTGTATTAAACGCGCTGGAATTGCCTGGAGGCTCTGGGTACCGAGAGACCGGATGAGCCACTTGTTCAAGGTAAGTGGTCTGCGGGGGTGGCTGGGTAACCACCAGTCCTACACGGAAACCTTTATTCACATCTAAGGGTCTAATCTAGTCGGAGCCATTACTCCAAATACTCCAGTGCCTCCTTAGCTTGCTTTATATAAACTTCAGCCTCACATTCCTCAAATAGACCAAGAGCCTCGGAGATGCATTCCTTCGCTTTGTCCTTTTTGTTTTTTGCCTTGTGCAGGAGACCCAAATCGAAATAGGCCTGACCCAGAATACCTTTTGCCCCGATCTCTTTTGCAACCTCAATTGCTTTGTTAAAATGTTCTTCTGCCTTCTTATAGGCAAAGGGGACTTCTTTTACAAGAAATCCGATGTTCTTTGCTAGGATTGACATACTCTTCGGCCCTGCTCCCTGCACGATCTTCAAATAAACTTTCCCCAATGTGTGTTCGTACATACAATAATAGGTTTTGCTTTCAGCTTCCGTTGCGCGTGAACCCTCTGCAATCACTCTCAACCCTTGACTTAACTGCCCTTTAGTAATAGACACCACACCCAGAAAAATATCAGACAACAGCCCCCAAGAGCGGTAAAAACCCATTTTCTTACTGGATGTTGAGACCTTTT
>DATFMK010000333.1:0-6343 GCA_035267005.1 Balneolales bacterium | reverse complement strand
TTCGAGGTTATACCACGCCCCGAAGATCTCTCACCCAAAAAGCGGGTTCGAGATGACGCCGTTGAATGTATCGGGCATTAAATACCAGCGCCTCTAAGCGTCATTTCGACTGGGGGGAGAAATCTTCAAAATAATCTAATTTAACAGCTACTTTTATTAATTAGATAGATTATAAGCTCAAACGAACCTCACGTTATTTATTTGTTTTTATATCGATCACGCGTCTTTTAAGATAGCTGAGAGCTGAACGATGACAGCTTTTTCTGATACTCATAAATTATTAGGGTTAACTACGTGTGTATTTTCCTAAAATGTGAGCTCTTATATGAATTGTGTATCTTGTTCTTATCCAAACAATAATTAAAAAGAAAAATTAATTACGATGACTTGTCAAATAACCTATTTGCCTTTTGGTGAGACGGATACCATAAAAGCTGTTGAAGATGTATTGGATTTTTTGATGAAATTTGATCTTAAAGTGGATGTACATGATTTGTCAACAACGGTCAAGGGAGATACCAATGAAATGTTCCAAATGCTGAGAAATATTTATGACCGGCAGTCGGAGGAGGGGAGATTGTTCCGGTTACATGTAGAAATGTTACATACTCCTGGAAATTAAATGGTTATTTGAAATATATGAATGTTCAGAATCGTAATCTAAATAGGTAACGTATATTTTTATAAACGTTAAAAATCATATATTATAACCCATTAAATTACAAACTGATTGCTTTGTAATCTCAATCAGTCGTACTCATGTGGGATTTTCCATTCTGTAACGCAGTAACTTTAATCAAAAATCTAAAAATAAATGTCGCTGTAAAGTGGCGATTAGCAATTATTCATTGAATATTTGTATTTTAATAAGCTTTAGACAAATCATCTTAACAATTTCATGAAAAACATTCGAAATTTTTGCATCATCGCTCATATCGATCATGGGAAATCTACATTAGCCGACAGGCTTTTGGAGCGTACCGGCGCCATCACTGAGCGTGAAATGCAAGCCCAAATTCTGGATGATATGGATTTGGAGCGTGAACGGGGGATTACCATTAAGAGCCACGCCATTAAAATGGATTATCAAGCCAAAGATGGGCAAACCTATGAATTTAATTTGATTGATACTCCCGGCCACGTCGATTTCGCTTACGAAGTTTCCCGTGCACTTAAAGCATGTGAAGGTGCCTTATTAGTGGTAGATGCATCACAGGGGGTAGAAGCACAGACGATCTCGAATTTATATCAGGCCATCGATCAGGATCTGGAGATTATTCCTGTGCTAAATAAAGTTGATTTGCCCGGTGCGGAAATTGATGAGGTTGCCCAGCAAATTATTGATTTGATAGGATGTAAGCGTGATGAGATCATTGAAGCCTCAGCAAAAACCGGCATTGGAATTGATGAGATACTTGAAGCCATAGTCGAACGTATTCCATCACCTTCAGGCGAACCGGATAAATCACTGCGGGCGTTGATATTCGATTCCGTTTTCGATACATATCGCGGATCGGTCGTTTATATTCGGATCATGGATGGGTCCCTTAAAAAGGGGGAAGCGATACGCTTTATGGCGACAGATAAAGAATATGAAGCGGAGGAGATCGGTTATCTGCGATTAAAAAAAGTAGAAACCCAAAAGCTCTCAGCCGGAGAGGTTGGGTATCTCATCGGAAGTGTAAAATCCATACAGGACACCAAAGTCGGGGATACGGTAACAACCGTCCAAAATGCCGCCAAATCACCTATCCCGGGTTTCAAAGTGGTGAAACCGATGGTCTTTTCTGGTATTTATCCCACCAATGCTGATGATTTTGAAAGTTTGCGTGCGGCGCTTGAGAAATTACAACTGAATGATGCGGCACTTCAATTTCAACCCGAAACTTCGGTTGCTCTTGGGTTTGGTTTCCGGGCAGGATTTCTTGGTATGTTGCATATGGAAATCGTGCAGGAACGACTGGATCGTGAATTTGACATGGATATTATCACCACTGTTCCGAACGTTCAGTTTATCGTGAATAAATCAGATGATAGCCGGATAGAGGTCGATAATCCAAGTGAAATGCCCGAAATTGGAGAGATTGAAGAAGTTTATGAGCCGTATATTCGGGCACAGATCATTACACCGGCCGAATATATAGGTCCGGTAATGCAACTTTGTCAGGAAAGACGGGGAATATATAAAAACACGCAATATTTAGACACCAAGCGTGTTGATATCACGTACGAATTGCCCTTAGCCGAAGTTGTGTTCGATTTTTATGATAAATTGAAAAGCGGTACAAGAGGCTATGCTTCTCTCGATTACGAATTCATTGAACATCGCAAAGGAGATTTGGTCCGTTTGGATATTTTGTTGAATGGTGATCCGGTTGACGCACTCTCTAGTATTGTTCATAAGGAAAAAGCCTATGAATGGGGCAAAAAGCTTTGTAATAAACTTAAAGAGTTGATACCCCGGCAAATGTTTGAAGTAGCTGTACAGGCGGCAATTGGTAAAAAAGTAATTTCCAGAGAAACCGTCCGGGCTTTACGCAAAGATGTATTAGCCAAATGTTATGGCGGTGATATTTCCAGAAAGAGAAAACTTTTGGAGAAACAGAAAGAAGGAAAAAAACGTATGAAACAAGTTGGTAATGTGGAAATTCCTCAGGAGGCTTTTCTTGCCGTATTATCAATGGGAAATGAATAAATCATCGAATTATGCTTAAAAAATTGTTTATCCCCATTTTTGTGTTATTCTTTTTGAGTGCAGGAAAAACGTTCGCACAGAACTATTCCTCATTTAAAGCTCCCACGATCAAAAAGGTGAGTCATGCTAATCGCAAAAAATTCAAAAAGAGGTTTGCTAATTATAAATGGACCGGTCAGGGGCTCTATAAAAAGACCACAATCGATCATGTCCCTACTGCAGAATTGAGAGCCCGTTTACAAAAGGTTTTTGGGAACCCGACACAAAAAGTGGGAGATCTTATCCATAAACATAACTTTCGTCCTGCCGAGTATATTGAGTTTGAATATTGGTTTGTGGTTAACGACAGTATCCCGATGATGGTTCTGGATGTCGACGGACCTTTTAGCAAGGGATTAACGTATGTTGGAGCAAGTCGTTATATTGATTTGATGCCTGGCATAAAACGTACGTTCTCCAAAAAGCTGATGTCTGTGAAAAAGTTAGCACCTTACAGTGATTACTTTTATTCGCCGGAACGGAAAAAATGGTATTTGGTGAAATATAAAAATGGTAAATTCAGCCATAAACGAATTAAGCAACCAAAAGGAATGGTCCCGCATTCTATTTATGTGAACAATAATTAATATCCAATAAACAAACGTAAACCATTGTCAAAACGATCAACATCAGCAAAGGAAAGGCGTTCCCAAAGAACTAATCAGGAGCGGCGTGGTCAGGAACATAAACACGCTGAAATGAACGCAAAAGCAAAATCATGGGCCCGGGAATGGTTGGATGCCATTATATTTGCCGGTATTGCCGCACTGATCATACGTACCTTATTTTTTGAAGCATTTCGTATTCCGACGCCCTCCATGGAAAAATCACTGCTGGTTGGTGATTTTTTACTCGTAAATAAAATGGATTATGGCGCACGAACACCAATGACTATCGGGATTCCATTTACAAACGTTTATATCCCGGGAGTAAATCTTCCATGGATTCGCCTGCCCGGTTTTGAAAATGTTCATCGTTATGATGTCGTCGTATTCAATTATCCAATAGACAAAGGTCCCATAACGACCAAAACCAATTATATAAAGCGTTGCATTGGATTACCGGGCGATACACTGTCGATTAAAAATAAGATGGTGTATATAGATCATCATAAGACGAAAGTTTTTCCTACGATGGAAGAAACCTATATCGTTAAAGTCAGGGAACAGTTGCGTTTGAGTCCGGCAAGAGTGCAGGAAGCAGGTGGTAAGATCATGCAAATGACCTCGGATGGCAATTATATTGTCAATATGACCAAAGCGGTGAAGAGTAAATTGGAAACCTGGCCGGAAATTAAGAGTATTGAACCGAATATCTATCCAAAATCTTACGATGAGTTTTCAAATTCACGATTCACATTCTCTCATGGTATTGACGGAAACAGGGATCAATTCCCACCGGTTGTAATACCATTTAAAGGGGAGAAAGTAAAATTAACGGATCAAGACTGGCATCTCTATGATAATATCGTAACCCGATATGAACATAATAAGGTTACGAAGGATGGGAATACGTTTATCATTAATGGGAAGAAAACGAATACCTATACCATCAAACAGAACTATTATTTTATGATGGGAGATAACCGTGATAACAGTGAGGATAGCCGGTATTGGGGATTCGTGCCTCAAGATCATATCCTCGGGAAAGCATTTATCGTCTACTTCTCCTGGGATAAAAATAAAGTGATGCCACGCTTCGGACGCATCCTGCATCTCATCCACTAAAAGATTATTTGGAAATTACTTTTATTTGACGTCATCCCGGACCTCGATCCGGGATCTCGTTTTAAAGGCCACATATGAGCAAAAAAAGATAGAACGCGGACGACGCGGATTTTCACGGATTTAAAAAATTAACCAAAGTGCGCACAGAGCTCACAAAAGTACTTGACAATGAAAAACTGATCATCCAGCAATTGCTAATTGCTGACTGCTATCGTTTTTCCACCTTTTCCACCTTCACGAATGGCCAGTTGTCCGCAGCCGGCGTCGATGTCATCGCCCCGGCTTCTTCGTACGGTAGCCAATACCCCTTCGCGTGCTAAAGCCTGAATAAAACGATTCAGGCGTTCTTCCCGTGCGCGTTTTAAAGCCACACCGGCAACATCATTATACATGATGATATTTACTTTACTTGGGATCCACTTTGCAATACGTGAGAGTGCTTTGGCATCCTCAGCTCCATCATTGAATTCATCAAATAACAGGTATTCATAGGTAACAGGCTTTTCTGTCATTTCATGATAATACTGTAAAGCTTCCTTCAACGATTCTAAGTTCAAAGAATGATTGATAGGCATGATACGATCCCGTTTTTCATCAGTCGCAGCATGTAATGAGATGGCAAGATTGAATGGCCGTTCTTCCTTCCCAAGATTCTTAATCTGCTTGGGGAGCCCAACGGTGGAAATGGTGATTCTTCTTGGGGATAATTCTATGCTTTGTGGATCACAGATAATTTCTGCCGAAGCTAAAACCGATTTATAATTATTTAATGGCTCTCCCATTCCCATGTAAACCACATTGGTAATCTTCTTTCCGTATTTTTCTTCCGTAAAATCGTTGATGTATTGTAACTGATCCACGATTTCACCCGGGTTGAGATTACGGAAAAAACCCATTTTACCAGTGGCACAAAAAGAACATCCGAAGATACAGCCGACTTGTGAAGAGACGCATACCGTCAAACGATCAGCCACACCATCCTGAAAAAATTCCGGGATAAGTACGGATTCTATATGTTCACCGTCATGCAAACGGAACAGAAATTTCACGGTTCCGTCATGGGCTTCCTGTTTATTGGCGAGCTCAATTCGGTTGATGATGGCCAATTCATTTAGCTTCTCTCTGAGTGTAAGAGAGAGATTGGTCATCTCATCAAACGAAGAAGCGCCCTTTTGATAAAGCCATTGCACGATCTGATCGGAACGGAAACGCTTTAATCCAAGTTCGCTGCAGAATCGTTCAATTTCGGGCTTTGAAAGAGATTTTATGTCGATTTTTGAGCTATCGGCTGTTGTATTATTCATATCCTTAAAGATATGAATATTTAGCCAATTTATTAAGTTTTCCAGCTATTCAGACAGCTATCCACGATAAAATCGATGTCCGCGTTTGGCCGATCCTCCATTGGCTGATAAATCAGTCAGAATTGCGATAACCATGATTATGATCTGCCAGAAACCCCATACCCCATGAAACCAATTAATAACCACCGTATACCAAAGCAAAGTATAGGGAAGAAAAATAAATCCCAAAATAGGAATCAGTGCACCGTGGAAAATACCGGAAAACCAGTTACTGCTGAACCATAAAAGGAATAAAACGATTCTTGGTGTAAAAAGTCCGAATAATGCAAGCAGACAACCCATAGTTATAATTTGTTTTTGAACAGTATGGTATAAAGGCCTATTTAAATTGGCGTATGATATACAAAAATATGACAGCTCCGACCACGGATGTTAAAATTTTTCCGATGAAACTGAAAGCGTGAAGTCCGAAAATATTAAAGATGAATCCTCCAATAACGGCACCAATAATACCGACGACCAAATCACCCGCTACTCCGAAGCCTTTACCTTTGGTTAGTTTACCGGCGATCCAGCCG
>DATFMK010000332.1:0-11474 GCA_035267005.1 Balneolales bacterium | reverse complement strand
GAAATGACGCGAATGGTCGAAGATGATGTTGAGGTTTAAAAAAATCACTCAAAAGCGTCATCTTGAACCCACTTTTTGGGTGAGAGATCTTCCAAACAGGGATATGAAACAGAATAAGTCTATAATTATATCGAATTCACGTTAACTTATAAAAAATGAATCGATGCTCGATTTTGAGGACGTTAAAAAGAGCTGCGTAATGTTGCCGTGCTCTGCGTTGCTCCGAAAGCTTTCGGAGCGCCTTGATCGCGACTAAATTTATTGGTGAATGATCCGGGTTAATTCTATTAGTTATACCGTATCCATTTTGCAATTTCTTTGAATGAGGGTTTTTTTCCGTACATCAAAATGCCTACGCGGTAAACCCTGGAACTCAGCCACATCAACCCTAAAAATGTTAGGATCATTAAAACTACAGAGCCGAGTGATTGCCAGAGAGGGACCGAGGATACGGCCATTCGCGCAATCATTAAAATGGGTGAAAAAAGCGGGATCATGGATGTCACGACGGCGAAAGTGGAACCCGGATTAGCAGTCACACTTGTCAAAAACATGATAGGTAGAATAATGGGAATTGTGATGGGAAAAGTGAGTTGCTGAACATCCGTTTCTGAGTCGGCAGCCGAACCCACCGCTGCAAACAGGGCACTGTACATTAAATATCCGAGGACAAAGAACAGAATGAAAAATATCCAAAGACCAGCACCAATGTGTGGCATCTGTAGAGCCATGTTTGCCGAATTTGCTGATTGAACTGCTGATGTGGATTTACCACCTAACGCATGAACAATGAAAGGTGCCCCAAAAGTTGTAATACCGCTGATACTGACAACCCATATTAAAAATTGTGTAGCACCGAGTGCGCCTACCCCTAACACTTTACCCAATAATAACTCAAATGGTTTTGCGGATGACGCCATGATTTCGATGATACGGCTCGTCTTCTCTTCGATAACTCCTCTCATAATAAGCGAGCCATAAATGAACATAGCCATATATATGCCGATAGCCATAAAATAACCCACTACAAAAAGCATATCAGTATTCTGTTTCTCTTCACCTGATTTAGTAAGTTTCTTGGTCTGCAGATGAATAGACCGTTCCATAATGCTTTTAACATCAGGATTTACATTAGTTTTCGATAAAAGGGCATCCCGGATTGCGGTTTGTAAATCGCTTCGCACACTTTGTGTGAATGTGATACCACCATTGCCCGAATAAACTAATTCAGGTTTCTCTGAACCATTGACCACTTTCGGGGTGATTACTATAAAACCGCTAATTTGCCCATGGATTACTTCACTGCGAAGCGTATCAACACTGGCATATTTTTCATTTATGTATCGATTCGGGTTTAACTTAACCAAATGATTTGCGACCCCCCCGGCATGATCGACAATGATAACTTGCTCATTCGAACTCCCACCAAAATTAGTCATTAAAATAGGGACTAAAAACATGGCAAGAATAAAAATCGGTGCCAATATAGTGGAAATGATGAATGTCTTGCTTTTTAAACGGGTTAAATATTCCCGTTTAATGATTAAAAAGAGTTTAGTCAAGTTCATTACCCTACCCCAATTGATTGTTTTTAATATTATCTTCTCCGACTGTCGATATAAATATTTCGTTTAACGATGGTTGAACAAATTCAAATTTTCTGATTTTAACGTTATTCACTGCTTTTTCCAAAATAGTTTGCTCGCTTGTGCCATTTAACAAACGAATTTCAGCGAAATTGGTTGACCGGTTATTTACCCGAACATTTTCGAGTTCATCAATGAAGGAAGCATCTCCATCGAACTCGAGGATTACCGTATTACGTCCGAACGACCGTTTAACATCAGACAATTTTCCTTGTAAAATGGCTTTCCCACGGTTGAAAAGGGCAATGTCGTCGCACATCTGTTCCACTTGTTCCATGCGGTGTGTGGCAAAGATGATCGTTTTACCCTTATCCCTTAATTCAATAATAACCTTTTTTAGTAATTCGCTGTTGATCGGATCCAATCCACTGAAAGGTTCATCGAAAATATAGATATCAGGATCGTGCGCAATAGTGACAATGAACTGTATTTTTTGCTGCATTCCTTTGGAAAGTTCATGTACATGCTTGTTGATCCAATCCGAGGCTTCAAAACGTCCCAGCCAATATTTAATAGATCTTTTTGCATCGGCTTTAGAGAGTCCTTTCAACTGAACAAGATAAAGCAGTTGCTCGCCAACTTTCATCTTTTTATATAAACCACGTTCTTCAGGTAAGTAACCAATATGCTCCTGACTCTCTCTGCCTACAGGTTTTCCTTCGATAGTAATGGAACCCTGATCCGGGACGGTAATGTAATTAATCATCCGGATTGTTGAGGTCTTGCCAGCACCATTCGGTCCGAGAATTCCAAAAATTCTGCCAGGTTCAACGGAAAAACTTACGGAATCCACCGCTTTGAAATTCCCATAGAATTTGGTGACATTTTTTAAATCAATAATTTCCATGATACAAAGTGTTTATTACTTATATAAATAGGTATTGATCCCCCCAGTTTCTTCATCTGAATGCGATCAGTATGTGAAGTATCCTACTAATATATTTATAATATCGTCGAGTTTAAAAATAATAATACTTAGTTAAATTCAAATCTTTTGCAGATGTTTATGATGAATCTATCCAAAAAATTAGATACACTTAATATATCTTACGACGGATTGTTGAAAATAAATTAATATTTAAGTCTTATATGCATATTATTCATATCAGTGCAGAATGTTATCCTGTTGCCAAAGTTGGAGGATTGGGTGATGTAGTTGGGGCACTGCCTAAATATTTAAAAGAAATTGGGGTGGAAACATGGGTGATAATACCCAAATACGAAGTCCCCTGGATTAAAGAACACGCTTTCGAAACTGTATTTGAATCCGACGCCTATCTCGGTGAACATCCTTTCCATTTTAAAATTAAACGAGAAACGGAAAATTCTTTGGGATTTCCATTTTATGTCGCGGAAATTCCCGGACGTTTTGACCGGGCTGGCGTTTACATCGATCCCGATAGCGGTTATCCATACTGGGATGAATTTGAGCGGAATATGACTTTTCAAATAGCCGCAGTAGAATGGATCCAATCGATGAGTCAGAAACCGGATATTGTGCATTGTCATGATCATCAGGCCGGATTGATACCGTTCATGATGACCCGTTGTCCGGCATATCATAATTTAAATGAAATCCCCACCGTGTTTACAATTCACAACGGTCAGTATCAGGGATCATATGATTTTGGGTATGCCCGGCTTTTGCCATCGTTCAACTGGAATGATTACGGCTTACTCGATTGGGATGGACGTTTGAATTGCCTGGCAGCCGGTATCAAAACATGCTGGAAACTAACCACGGTTTCGGAATCCTATATGGATGAATTACGTTATAATTCCAACGGTTTGGAGTTATTGATCGCAAATGAGGTCCTTAAATCGACCGGAATATTAAATGGCATCGATGTGGATGTGTGGAATACAGCGACAGATCCTCTAATCCATTTTAATTTTGATGTCAAAAATGTCGAAGAAGGAAAAGAAAAGAACAAGAAAGAATTATGTAAATATTTCGATCTTGATCCCAAATTACCAACGTATTCATTTATTGGTCGTTTAGTACGGGAAAAGGGTGCCGATCTTTTGCCGGATCTAATCAGTTATTTTCTGAGAGCTAATCATGAAGCCAATTTTATTGTTTTGGGTACAGGAGATCAGGATTTGCATGACCGTCTGCTACATATGAAAAACCATCATACGGGATATTTCGACACAAGTATTGAATATAATGAGAAACTGGCCCATCAGATTTATGCGGGTACCGATTTTCTTCTTATGCCATCTCGTGTGGAACCTTGTGGCTTAAATCAAATGTATGCCATGCGGTATGGGTCGATTCCAATTGTAAGAGGTACCGGTGGTTTAAAAGATACCGTAAAAGATTTACAGGAAAAAGGCGGTTATGGCATACGATTTAACGAATTTAATTTGTTAGAGGCTATGGATGCGTTACATAGATCTTATCGCCTATATTGCGATAAGCCGGAGAAGTTTAAGGGTATTCGAAAAAAAATCATGCAACTGGATTTCTCCTGGAACAGATCGGCAAATCAGTACAAAAAATTATATAAAAGTATTAACTCAACTAATTGAGAGGTTTTGATATGGAATCAGTAGTATCTGTTATACTTGGTGGTGGACAAGGGAGTCGTTTATATCCATTAACTAAAACGAGGTCGAAACCGGCGGTGCCTATCGGAGGTAAATATCGGTTAGTGGATATTCCAATTTCAAACTGTCTGAATTCAGATATTCGAAGAATTTTTGTATTAACGCAATTCAATTCTGCTTCTCTAAATCGCCATATTAAAAACACCTATCACTTCGATCTGTTCAGTCGTGGATTTGTCGATATCCTTGCCGCCGAGCAGACACACACCAGTTATCGCTGGTTTCAGGGAACAGCCGATGCCGTTCGGCAGTCTTTCCATCATCTCGAAAATCAAGATTATGATTATGTCTTGATTCTATCCGGCGATCAGTTATATCAGATGGATTTTAGAGATATGATTCGTCAGCATGCTGATTCCGGAGCGGATTTAACCATTGCCACTATACCGGTAAATAAATATGACGCTACTGGTTTTGGTATCATGAAAATGAATGAGGATAAACAAATTTCCAGTTTCGTCGAAAAACCGGATCTTGATAATGTTGAGGAATGGAAATCGGAGGTGCCACAGCAATTAAAGAATGAAGGCCGGGAATATATGGCTTCGATGGGGATTTATATCTTTTCAAGAAAAGCATTGTATGAACTCTTCGAAAATAATCCCGATGCCAAAGATTTCGGAAAAGAGATTATTCCCACTGCTCTGGGATCTAAATATAGTATATATAGCTTCTTATATAATGGTTACTGGACCGACATTGGTACGGTTAAATCCTTTTTTGAAGCTAATCTTGAATTGACAAATACATTACCCCGATTCAATCTGTATGATAATAATCGCATGATATACACTCACGCCCGTTTGCTTCCTGCATCAAAACTGATGGGTACGACTTTGGAAAAAGCGATTATATCAGAGGGCTGCATTATTGAGGCCAGCAGGATAGAACATACACTTGTTGGGATACGTGCGCGAATTGGCAAAGGAACCACTATCTCAAATGCGATTGTAATGGGGAATGATTATTTCCCCAAATTTGATAATGGTGATGCCGAAGATGAACATCCTGATGTAGGTATTGGAGAACGCTGTTATATAAATAATGCGATCATTGATAAGAATGTAAGTATTGGAAATGACGTGCGTATTAATGGCGGTGATCACCTCGAAAATGGTGATTACGGAGAATATAGCGTAGTGGACGGTATCGTTGTTGTACCACGCGGAAATGTTTTAAAAGAAGGTACGGTTATTTAACAAACCATTCGTTATTTGAGTATTCTGAAAAAGTCGGTGCCTCAATCAGGTGCCGACTTTTGTATTTCAATAAGTTTTTCCATTGCCCGTTTTTGCAGATTTTCGAAAACCTCATTATTAATGTCCCCGACCGTATATCTTAAATGAAGCCACACGAGGTAAGTAGCCATGACATCCTCATAACAATAATGTTCGATTTTATTCAGTTGTCCTTTTCGGAACATACTAAGTACTTCATTTCCTTCTCCCGTTTGTTTGAAAGGGACTCCGATTAATAAACCTAAATGTTTCAATTTGGGCCAGGAGCTCGCTCCGTAATTACTGAATTCATCAACCAGATCCACATTCTTTCTACTGTAACGATAGCGTATCTCATGGTTATTCATTCGCAGCGGAAGCTGAAGCCGGTACTTCATTGTGCGATAGGTAAGCAAGGGAATATCAAATCCACGACCATTGTGATGAATCAATCCAAAGTCCTTGTAAGTATTGAGCGTCTGGATGATTTCGTTTAAGCCTTCCGCCTCATCTTCACCACTCCAGGATACTTTTTGCCGTGGCTCTCCATTATTTTCAATCCATAATCCCACCCACGACACCATCCGATGGAACAGTGGTGGAAGGAATCCGGATTTATTGTGGGCAATTTGTTCTTCAGCCTGACCCAAAAGAATATCTTCATCATCACTGGCATCTTCAACAACAGTGCGAATCAAATCAAAATCGGGTACAGATTCGAGGTCAAATACAAAATACATAGCTTTAGCCGGTTAATTCACCTGCTATGGATATTGAAAACAGGTTTTTTATGGTTTCATGATCGTTATAGTTTCCAAGAAGATACATCATTTTGGTCACAGCTGCTTCGGTTGTCATATCCGCGGCACCCATAACGCCGTGTTCTGCAGCCAGGCGTCCACTTGGATACTTCGCCAAATTGACCGCATCATAATCGGCCTGCGAGCGCATGACAAGCATTATATCGTGGTTGATACATTTTTTGATAAATGGAGTAAGACTGTAATCTCCTTCTATCGGAAAATTTCCACTGCCATAACCTTCAATTATTATAACACGGGGTGAAGATTCAAGTAAACCATCGAGGTAACCCAGATGTAATCCCGGAAAAATTTTCAAAACGAAGAGATCGTTATTAAAACTCGGTGTGATATCAAACGGTTTGTTTACAAATGCAGGTACAAAGTTGGTCTCAATAGTCAATCCGATTTCAGCTAAAGGATCAAAATTCGGAGAGGTGAAGGCATCGAAATCACCGATGCTCATTTTAGTGGAACGATTACCACGGTAAACTTTATCATTAAAGCAGATCACGACTTCATTAAAATTCAGTGTGGCGACTTCTATGGAATTGATCAGGTTGCGCCGGGCATCGCTGCGAATACTCATGAGTGGGACCTGACTACCGGTCATGACTACCGGTTTGCCAAGTTGATTCAAGCAAAACGAAAGGGCGGAGGCGGTATAAGCCATGGTGTCGGTACCATGTAAAATCACAAAACCATCATAATAATCGTAATTCTTTTTTATTTCTTTCGCGATAAGTTCCCAATGTTCCGGATTTAAATTGGAACTGTCTTCGGTAAACAAATTTACAGTTTCAATTTCAGCTAAACGTGATAATTCAGGGACCGCTTTACGAACAATATCACGGGATGTTTTCGGATCTATCTCCGTAAGTTCATCGGGCTGAATGCGCATGGCTATCGTACCGCCGGTCTGTATAAGTAAAATTCGTTTCATAAAATGAGGTAACAACGCATTATAAATAATCGGATTCAGATAATCTGTTAAAGAGTAAATGTCTTGGAAAATAAATTTAGGAGAAGGCTTTGCAAAACCGTTATTTTGCCCAATCTCTGCATTTTCGCGACTTCAAAATCCACGAATATAATTAATATGCTACGGTTTCGAAGTCGTTCAGGCTTTGATATTGAACAAAAGCCCTGATTTTGTAAAGCTTCCTTAGGAATCTCTTCTGTGAATACGGTGACGTATTGTTTAGCCTTAAACAAACTTAGATACCTAAATATAGATTATTCAATAAAAAATGATTTTTGAATCGATTCTTATCATAATTTTCGATTAATTGTATACAATATAATACATGGAGATCTTAAATTTTTTTTGAAAATAGTCATTTGATCTCCAAGGTATTTTTATAAATTAAAATAAATTGATACTGTTAGTGTTCACGAGAAGGGAGTTACGCTATGAATGTTTATGATCCTTCAAAGATTAGGAATGTGGTTTTATTAGGCCATTCCGGTTCCGGGAAAACCACATTATCTGAAACGATGTTGTACGAATCCGGAACCATACCGCGCCGCGGATCCATCTCACAAAAAAATACAGTCTCCGATTATCATGAAATAGAACATGATAAACTGAAATCGGTATTTTCCTCTTTCATGACACTTGATTGGAGAGGGCATAAAATCAATTTAATTGACACGCCGGGAACGAGTGATTATATCGGTGAAGTTATTGGTGCGCTTAAAGTTGCTGCTACGGCTATTTATCTCCTTGATGCTGAGCATGGCGTGGAAGTAGGTACGGAAATGCTATGGAATTACACCAAACAATATCAGACGCCATCATTATTTATTGTCAACAAAGTTGATCATCCAAATTCGAATTTTCAAAAAGCGGTAGATTTAGCTAAAGAACGATTTGGCCGGGAAGTTGTGGTAGTTCAGTATCCTTATGAGGAAGGTGAAGATTTTAATGCTATTATTGATGTACTAAAAATGACGATGTACGAATTCCCTGAGGATGGAGGGAAACCCGCCAAGTTACCCATTCCCGATTCTCACAGGGCACAAGCAGAACTGTTGCATAATGAATTGGTCGAGGCGGTTGCTGAGAATGATGAAATGCTGATGGACTTATACTTCGAAAAAGGAGAGCTTGACGAAGATGAAATGCGGGATGGCTTACGTCGTGGTATGGTGAACCATCAGATTTTCCCTCTTTTCTGTGTTTCTTCTGAGCGAAATATGGGAACCGGAAGAGTCATGGGTTTTCTTGATAATGTCGCTCCCTCACCACTCGATGCCAAAGGACCGGAATTAACGAATGGAGAAATCCTGGAAATAGATCCGGATAGTGATCCTGTAATGTTTTTATTCAAGGCCCAATCAGAACATCATGTTGGTGATTTGATGCATTTCAAAGTATACGGGGGCACCATTAAACCGGGTATAGATTTAGTCAATCACTCAAATAATACAACAAATCGAATCAGTACGTTATATCTTACGCAAGGTCTAAAGAGAGATGAAGTTTCTGAAGTTAAAGCAGGTGATATTGCCGCTGTTGTGAAATTAAAAGATTCTGCAGTTAGTGATACTTTGCATGATAAAGAAAGTAATATTGAAATAGAACCCATTCATTTTCCGGAACCGGTGATTCAATACGCTATTGAAGCTAAAAATGAATCTGACGAAGAAAAAATGGCTGTGGCATTGCATCAACTGCAAAAAGAAGATCCGTCTTTGCGTGTAGACCATAATGCGGAATTGAAACAGACCTTGCTTGGTGGACAAGGCGAAGAGCATCTGGCTGTTGTTAAATACATGCTCGAAAATAAATATAAAGTGGATGTAGAATTTAATCGTCCGCGTATTCCATACCGTGAAACGATTACAAAAGCGGTCAGGTCGACCTATAAGCATAAAAAACAATCGGGTGGTGCCGGTCAATATGGCGAGGTTTATATGCTTGTTGAACCATATGAGGAAGGAATGCCTACACCCAGTGATATAAATGTACGGGATGTACAGGAAATAGATCTTGATTGGGGTGGAAAACTGGTGTTCCAAAATTGTATCGTCGGAGGTGTTATTGACAACCGGTTTATGCCAGCCGTTTTGAAAGGAATCATGGAAAAAATGGAAAATGGTCCGTTAACAGGTTGCCGCGCTCGTGATATCCGGGTTTCCGTATATGACGGATCGATGCACTCTGTCGATTCCAATGAAGCTGCTTTTAAAACCGCAGGATTGATGGCATTTCGGAAAGCGTTTATGGATGCCAGTCCCAAACTGCTCGAGCCCATTTATGAAGTGGAAATCGTTGTTCCGGCTGAATACATGGGAGATATTATGAATGATCTTTCTACCCGGCGTGGCCAGGTATTAGGTATGGATGCTGATGGGGCAATTCAAAAAGTAAAAGCGAATGTTCCATTGGGTGAGTTGTATCGTTATTCCACACAACTCAAATCGATGACCCAGGGCAGAGCGACACATACCCGGAAATTTTCACATTATGCAGCGGTTCCAAGAGATGTTCAGGAGAATATCATCAAGGACCATGCTGAGCTGGATGAGGCTTAATCACTTTCGTTTCCGTTTGGGTTGAGTCGCTTTTAATGAACTCTTTATAACGTGTAGGCAAAGGGAACGGTATCTTATCAGGAACAACTGGTAACCTTTGCCTTAAATTTTCTTTAGGCTTTTGTGGCTTCAGTTTGGGATCCCAGGAAAAGCCTTTAAGTTTATGTTTAGCAATTTTGGGAGATTCCGCTAAATAATTTCCATTTATATTTTTTAAAGCCACTACGGAATCGATACTACCTTTGCTAAAAAGCATTTTCAGGGAATCGGCCGTCATTTGAATGGCTCCATCCGGTTTATTTTGACCATTTTTACTGAAGTAAAGTAATTGTCCCTGAGGATGGACAAGGATGGAAGATACATTACCTTTTGAAAAGGTCGCGTAAATACTATCCCCTTTCACCTGATTCAGACGTTTTGTGACCGTATCTTCCTGAACAGCAAAAGGATGAGGATATGCCGATAGATAGCGAACCGTATCTTTTTGAAGTTTGACATTTATAATGGGTGCTGTCAGTTGCAAATTTTTATACCACGCTTTGGCATTGGATGTCAGGATAAAATGCTCAGTAGAATCGGCATATGATGCGGTATCGGATATAGATGCGAATTTACGTGTCCAAATATGCACATTTTGGAACGCTTTAAAAATATATGTCGAATCACGATCCCAATAATGAATGGAATGAGCCCACACGAAACTCGTATCCTTTTTATTATCTTTAAGTTTTTCCATGATGGCATGTCCATCTAACTGCCGGTATCCACTTGAATCAGCCTGAATATAATCACCTTTTAGGAAAACATTATTTTTAGAATCATGAATGAACACTTGTCCGTGTAATTCATAATAACCGGATTTTCTATTGGAAAACAGACTGTCGGCTTCGGCATATTGCGTGGAGTCATTGATTTGAACATTACCTCTGAAAATAGCACTGTCCGATTTATTGTAATAAATGCCCCTGTCTGCAAGTAGGGTGCCTTTTTTATCCCTGAGACGAATACTATCAGGGAAAATAGCTTTATCAGTTTTAAAAAAATACGTAGCCTTTCTGCTGAATATAGTCACATCTTTATTGTTGATAACAACCTGTCCCATGAAATGACTGATTTCCATATCGGTATTATAATAGGCGGTATCCGCCCATATTTTCATAGTATCCGTTTTTATTTCAATGTTACCATAGGCACGAAGTACTTTTTTATTAATAAATTGATAGGCGCTATCACAATAGAGCGTTTGATTTTTATGCCGCAATACAACATGCCCAATTAATTTCCGAATGTTTTGACCATTGACTTTTCCCCCTTCAAGCCGGTCCGATTTCAGTATCTGTATTTTCTTTTGAGCAAAAACATTATTCGAAAAAAACAGTGAGAAGCAGAAAAATATCATTACGAACGGGATAGCAGATCCGAAAAAATGAGTTTTATGCCGGATATATTTTTTATCGAAATAGCCCGTTATGCAATTGGAATTATTCACTTAACAGATACCCTGCCTTTAACTTTTTTAATGACATAGTTACTCAGATTTTCATTTGATTTTAGTCCGTAACCGGCTATGCTGTCTTTGGGTGTCGTTATAACGACATAATCGGGTGTTTCTATTTTATGTGTGTTCTGGAGCCATTTTAGAAATTCACTTCTCAGTG
>DATFMK010000331.1:0-9579 GCA_035267005.1 Balneolales bacterium | reverse complement strand
CAATATTTCCGGCACCTTTAATATGAGTGGTGATTTGTACCGTTTTTCCTAATTCTACTTGTTGGTTACTTGCGGTACGGGTTATGGTAAAATGACCAACGGCACCGATATCCTGGGTGCCTTTAGGTAAAGGAGGCAGATCGCGTACATCAACCCTGACCGGATCTGTTTTCAGATCGACATCACGCTGACTTCCGCCAAAACCGCCAAAAAAGCTGCTGAAGGGATCTTGTTGATTGCTGGAGTATTGTACCGAACAGTTAACTTCGTACGGACTAATGGTCAACGTGTGATTTTTTGTAGGGAAGAGAGCGTATTTCATCAATACGGCTTTTCGATATCGAACCCCGTGGATGATTGTGGAGATGGCTCGGGGCTGCCGGGTTTGGTCGTATTCTTCTTTCCAAAAACCTACAGCTTTCCAACCCGGGTTCGGCTGATACGAGAGCAC
This sequence comes from Balneolales bacterium, assembly GCA_035267005.1. Classification (GTDB taxonomy): domain Bacteria; phylum Bacteroidota; class Rhodothermia; order Balneolales; family DATFMH01; genus DATFMH01. The sequence continues at coordinate 9,128 of DATFMK010000331.1, read as the reverse complement.
ATCTAAACTGCTCTTGAAATAAAGAACAATTCTCGCCGTGATTTGCTGTCCCATATAAGGCTGATGATTGGATATCTCCATCCTCAGGAAAATATCCGGACGTTTCCCTTTGTTACTTTTGTTATTTGCCGCCTTGTTACGATTCAAAATAGATATCTGAATCGGTTTTGTATGATACGTTTTGCCGTCTACCTTGACCGAAACAGAGGGAATGGTGTATTTCCCAGGTTTTTCTGCCTGAAGATAGTAGCTATAGGAATAACTTCGACTGGAAACGCCATTGACTATAGAATAACTTGTTGAAGTAGAAGGAGTTTTGCTCAGATATTGGAGTCCGTTTAGCTGGGGTAGGTTAGGATTGGAAACATTATTGAAATTTTTGCCACTGACCTCAATTTTCAGAATAACCCGTTCACCAGAATATATTTCTGTCTCAGATATTGTGCCATTAACTTTTACGGATTGTGCGAAAACCTGCCCTGCGATCAGTAATAAGAAAAGGAAAAATCCTTGTACAAGCGAAAATCTTAAAACCCCTTTACCAGTCTTTACCATTATCCTTCGTCGATTTTGTTTTTTTCTTCTTGAAATGCTCAAGCAGGTTTTTCTCTTTGTTTTGGAGAGCTTTCAGGATTTGATTGGCATCAGCCTTACTCATTTTATTCGGATTGGATTGGGGCTTTTGCTTGGGTTTTTGCCCCTGATTATGATTTTGACCGTTTTTCTTATTCTTTCCAGATTTATTTTTATTATTGTTCTGATTTTGCTTGTTACGGTTATTCTTATTCTTCTTGTTCTTATTGTTTTTACTATTCTTATTATTTTTGTTCTTCCGCTTGTTTTTCTTTTGCTGCTGCTTCTGTTTATGGTAGGCTAACTCATAATTATATTTGGCTTGCGGATCATTGGGATTTAGTTTAAGAGCATTACGGTATAAACTTAGCGCCTTGTCCCATTTTTTCTGTGATGCGTAAATATTCCCCATGTTGTAATCGGCATGGGATATCAGGTCAGGTTTTTTAACCATATGGCGATACTGATCGAATGTCGACAGGGCGTCGCCATACTTTTTTTCTTTAACCAGGGTATTGCCGAGATTAAACAGGATTTGCGCATTATTCGGATCCGCTTTGAGGGCCGTTCGATACATTTCTTCCGCTTTGGCATAGTTGCCCTGTTTATAGGCCTTATTAGCCTGCCTGGCTTTATCGTTGCCGGTGTGATTCAGAAAAAGAAATAATATGAGGAATAATGCCTTCAAACTAATATTCTAACCTTTAATTAAGATATCTGACGCGTATTGAATGAAACGGGAAATAAGGGAGAAAATTGCAAAAATGCGAATGAATTTTAAAAATAGAAATCACATATTTTCAGCTACTGCAACGGTTTCTTCATCCATTTCCATATTATTGAAAACATTAGATACGTCATCGTTGTCTTCCAGTTTATCCATCAGCTTAAAATTACTTAAAGCCGTATCCGGATCTACCTTGACATAGGTCATGGGAATACGTTGAAGTTCGGCCGATTTAATTTTATATCCGGCTTGTTCGAGTTCTTTTCGAACATTATAGAGATCTTCCCGGCTTGTTGTCACGGCAATCGTATCATCTTCGGTATTGACGTCTTCAGCACCGGCATCGATAGCTGTGAGCATGACTTCATCTTCATCGATATCATCCGCGGGAAGATTGATCGTTCCTTTTTGTTCGAAGAGATACGATACGGAACCGCTTGTTCCCAGGTTTCCACCGGCTTTTGTGAGAATATGGCGGATATCCCCAACAGTACGATTCAAATTATCGGTTGTGCACTCAATGAAGTAAGCGATACCACCCGGTCCATAGCCTTCGTAGACGACTTCTTCGAAGCTTGAGCCGGAGTCCAGTTCGCCCGTACCTTTTTTGATGGCCCGCTCAATGTTATCCTTGGGCATGTTTTCGGCCTTCGCATTTTCAATTGCGAGACTAAGCCTTGGATTGGCATCCGGATCACCTCCGCCTTCTCGCGCGGCGACCGTTATTTCTCGAATTAATTTTGTAAATTTCTTACCGCGAGCGGCGTCAATGCCCGCTTTTTTACGTTTAATTGTTGACCATTTGGAATGTCCAGACATAAATCTATTGTTAAGTTAATTTTGAATCCGAAATTACAATATAAGAGAAAAACCATGTTTATAGCCAGTGCCCTGTATCCTCAAACGATAGTGAGAGAATATTTATTGAATTAGATTGTAATAGAGTGATCAGGGTACCGTTTTAATATTAAACATTAGATTCTTTATCAATATTATACATTTAGTGGATATTATAAATCATGAATATCGGTATTGTTTGTTACCCAACCTATGGTGGTAGTGGCGTTGTTGCCACCGAACTTGGAAAAGGTATGGCTCTGCGCGGACATAATGTGCATTTTTTAAGTTATGCCCGTCCGCAAAGATTAAATACATTTCAAAGTAATATTAGTTATCACGAAGTCAATTTCAATGCTTATCCTCTTTTTGAATTTCCGCCATACGATCTGGCTTTAGCCAGTAATATGGTAAATCTGATTGAATATGAAAATATAGACCTGTTTCATGTTCATTATGCTATCCCTCATGCAACAAGTGCTTATCTCGCCAAACAAATACTTGGAGAGAAAGCTAAAAATGTTCCCATTATAACCACGCTTCATGGAACGGATATTACGATTGTAGGAAGTGATCCGGGTTATCTGCCGGTAGTAAACTTTTCGATCAATCAAAGTGATGGGGTAACCGCTGTATCGGAATATTTGAAGAATGAAACGTATCAGCGTTTTGATATTGAACGGGATATCGAAGTAATTCCTAATTTTGTGGATATCGATCGTTTCAAGAAAGAGGACAAGGAACACTTCCGTAAGGCCATTTGTCCGAATGATGAATTTATTATCGCTCATGTCTCTAATTTCCGAAAAGTGAAACGGGTTGTGGATGTGATTTCCGTTTTTAACAAAGTGCTGGAAAGCGGAGTGAAAGCAAAATTGATTTTGGTGGGAGATGGTCCTGACCGGCAAAATGCTGAGGCGAAGTGCCGGGAATACCATGTTTGTAATGATGTTCGCTTTTTGGGGAAACAGGAAAAAATCGAAGAGATCTTATCGATATCTGATTTGTTTGTGATGCCTTCCGGTTCTGAAACTTTCGGTCTGGCTTCGTTGGAAGCAATGAGTTGCAGTGTTCCTGTTATTAGTTCCAATATTGGAGGATTACCTGAGTTGAATATTCACGGCGAAACCGGCTTCCTTTGTGAACTTGGTGATGTAGATGCAATGGCTGATTATGCTGTTAAAGTATTAAATAATAAAGAATTAAAGGCTGAAATGTCTCGCAACGCCCGAAAACGGGCGGAGGAGTTTGAGCTTAGTAAGATCGTTACCCGGTATGAACAATATTACGAAAAAGTATTAGATGAATTAAAAGCCGGTGTCTGAAACAGGAATTGGCGTTAATAACAATTTCGATTCATCTCATCATTTTTGCAGAGATTATTAACCTGGATTATTCACCAAGAAATGTTGCCGTGGTCAGGGCGAATTTAAAAATACGCATGAAACGTACATTGATTTAGTATTTTAAATTCAACGCAGAGCACGGCAACATTTCGTAGCTCTTTTTTAGATTCCTCAAATTTGAGGAAAACGTTATTATTTACAATGGATTGTTTTTCAATTTGGTATGTATTGATTCTTGTAGTTTACGTGAATAATCCGGGTTAAAGAAGTTGATTTAATGGGACAACAAACACAAAACTAAGTCCTTGTGTTTCCCTGCAGGTATGTCCATTTTCGCAATACCAAATCTTCGTTTTTAGGATTTATGATAAAATAACTGCAATCATTTACTAAATAATTACATGTTTTCAAATTTGAACGGGAATCCATACAAACCATATCTGTTTGTGATTTCCGGCGCATTTATGATCAGCTTTTCGGCGGTCTTCGTTAAAATAGCGAATGTGGGTCCGTCGGTTTCCGCATTTTACCGGGTTTTTTTTGGTGGAATCATATTGGCTATACTGACCCGTATTCGGGGTGAATCGTTTTGGAAGGGAGTAAAATCCTTTAAATATGCTATTTTTGCGGCACTTGCTTTCTCGTTGGATCTTTTTTTATGGCATCGGTCCATTCTATATGTCGGACCTGGACTCGCCACTATACTTGGAAATCTTCAGGTTTTTTTCATGGCAGGATTTGCCTTCCTGTTTCTGAAAGAAAAACCGACCTGGAAGCTTTTAATTTCCATACCACTTGCTGTTTTAGGATTATTTATGATCATCGGGTTTGATTGGAGTACGGCAAGCGCAGGGTATCATACCGGTGTCATATTGGGTTTTGGAACGGCTCTGAGTTATGCCATTTATATCCTCTTACTCAGGCAATCACAACGGATTCCTGAAAAACTATCGATCTATGCCAATTTAGCGATCATAACACTGATAACTGCATTTCTATTAGGAATGGAAATTTTAATAAGAGGTCAGGAATCCTTCGCCATTCCGGATTTACAAACCTGGGGAGCACTGGTCGGTTTAGGATTAATTATTCAAGTGATCGGTTGGATTTTAATCAGCAAAGGTCTGTCTGAAATCGAAGCCTCCGTAGCCGGATTATTGTTACTGCTGCAACCGGCACTGGCGTTTACTTGGGATATCCTGATTTTCGGCAGATCCGCAACGGTTGTAATCTTAACCGGAGCCGTATTAACGCTTGCCGCAATCTACCTGGGCGCGACTGGCAGACGAAAGAAGCGAGTGAAAACAAAAAAAGCTTAGATCTATGAAAAATTAACCACAGGGAGCACAAAGATTTCACAAAGGATAACAGCGTTTTCTATATAATGTGGAGTTTACAGCCCCTATCGAAGTTGGGAAATGAAATGTACAATACGCAGATTAATTAACGTGTATCGAGATACAAATCTTATAAAAACAGTGTTTTGAAGCGATTAATTTACTTTGAAGATTTCTCAATCCGTTCGAAATGACGCCATGGTGCGGGTTTAAGATTCAATGTACAAATTAAAGTGTCATCTCGAAACCGCTTTTTGGGTGAGAGATCTTAGCCCGAATTATTCACGTAAGCTACAAGAATCAATACCTATCATACTGAAGGAACAATATCTTGTAATAAATAAAGTTTTCCTCAAATTTGAGGAGTCTAAAATGAGCTGCGAAATTTGGTCGTGCTCCGCATTTTTAACTTCGCCTTGATCACAAGGTGAATACTCCGGGTTAGAAGCGTTGATAAAGGGAAAAGCTAATACAAAGAAAATATAATTACCTCGAATTCAAATTGTAAAGACAACTCAGCTCTTATTGAATATGGAATGGAATTGAACAACATATAAATTGATTAGGGAAAGCTCCGGAGGAGCACCCTGATTGTAGCATTCGAAAAACAATATCGCTTTATGCGCGAATTTCTTGTCGCATAAACAGAACATAAGACAATCCAAAGCAAATAAGCGTTGCTGCTAAAAGAGCAGTAATATCCGGCCAGACCAAAAGCAAACTTTGTCCCAAAGGTAATGTTGAAGGAATGGTCCCGGATACCTGGGAAAAACTTAACGCACCCAAACTCCTAATGGATGGGGTAAGCAGAACCGTGGTTAATTCATTATACAGGAAATTGGGATTAAACCGTGATAACGACAGCGTCAGGTTGTGCACGGCAACGGGATTATAAAACATTGCACCCGCGATAAATTTGATCAGCATTGAGTAAAATACTGTAAAGAACAACCAAATAGCCAATGTCGATAAGGCTGAGGTGGATGCTTGTCGGAATAGAATAGAAAAGGTTATTCCCAGATTCAGCCAGAATGCAATATATATGCATGTTAAAAATAAAAAGATGATGATGCGCAGAAATTCTCCTACAGATGGGGTGAGTCCGATGTAGAGGATACCAAGTCCAAGGACCAATAAACCCAGCGTAAAAATCAGAATGAAAATAACGGCAAGTGCTCCGATAAACTTGCTGTTGATAAAATAATCTCTTGGGATGGGTTGCGAGAGTATCCGACCTAAAGTACCCTTATCTCGTTCCGAATTGACAGCATCAAAACCCAAAGAAATTCCTACCAGAGGTCCCAGAAACCCAATGAGTGAAATGAAAGGAGGTAAACTATTAATGGATTTCGTGAAAAGCTTTAAAAACAAATAGGTGCTGTGAGCGCTAAGCTGTGCAGGATGTTGTCGAATCACTAACAATATGGTGTAAATAGATCCCGTGGAAGTTAATAGCACAAGGGCGACGAGAATGATAAAACGCCAGCTTCTCACATGGTCAGAAAATTCCTTTTCTACCATTACCCCAAATGGTTTTACGATATCAGACATTATAGACTACTCCTTTTTAATCTTTGAAATAATGATGATATATTTCGTCCAATCCGTATTCTTTACAAGAAATCCGGTATAAATCTCCACCGCTTTCGATGATCGTTTTGGAAATGTCAGGCACTAAATTTTTGCTGCCTTTTAAGATGATCGTATCCCGTTCCTCTTGAATATCTTTGATACGTTCATCCTCAGTAAGCTTTTGGATCATCTCCTCTGTTATAGGTTTGACTTCAACCGTAATGGAGGTTTCTTCATGATCAAATAGCTGTTTAGCCAGATCCTTAATATTACCAACGGCCCGCAATTGTCCCTCAACCAGTATGCCTACCCGGTCGCAAATTATTTGAACCTGATGTAGTAAATGGGAACTTAACAAAACCGTGATTCCCCTGTTTTTGCTCAAATCTCTAATCAAATCCAGGAAATCAATAATTCCTTTGGGATCAATTCCAACAGTAGGTTCATCCAGGATGATGATCTCAGGTCGCTTCATCAAGACATCTGCTAAACCGAGTCTCTGTTTCATCCCTTTAGAATAGGTTTTGGTTTTCTTACTGCCAACTTCAGATAAATCTACAATTTCTAAGAGCTCATCTGCTAATTCAGCAGCCTCTTTGTGAGGAATACCGTTTAGCAGGGCAGTATAAATGAGACTTTCTCTACCGGTGCTGTTATCTCGAAAACCGACTTCATCTGGCAGATATCCGGTTATCTTCTTTACTTTTAACGGTTCGGAAGTTGCATTGAAACCTTTTACGGTAATCGTACCTGATGTCGGTTCGGAAAGACCAAGCAGCGTCAGAATAATCGTTGTTTTGCCGGCGCCATTAGGTCCCAATAAACCAAAAATCTCACCTTTGCCGATTGACAGATTCAGATGATCAACAGCTCTGTTTTCACCATAATCTTTTGTCAGCTCCTTAATATCAATTAAGGGTTTCGGCATATCATCTCCTCCCGTACTTTTTGAAGAGAAAGGCGATTCCGCCGATAACGATAAAAATGATAACTAAGCCAACGAACCCGGTTGTAAAAGATTTACTTACGGTTATTCTGAACTGAGCTTTGGAAGTGGCATTGGATGTATTAGCCGTGAATTGTAATTGATAATCTCCGGCAATGGCTTTATTGCTGGCCGTAACTGTCGCATGTATGATTTCAGATTTACCAGGATTCAACAAAGCGATTTTACTCTTGTTATAATCGACATTCCAATTGGCGGGAGCAGAGGAACTTAATTTAATATCCCGTAACGGAAGGGTGCCTGAGTTCCTAAGTAAAAGTTTAATGACCTTTTTATTTCCGGCTGTAATGTTGGTGCTTAATCGTCCGGATGGGGTCGTTAAGTTCATACCGTATTTACCCTGAATGACCGATTCAAGCGTGGCTTGATCAGAAGTATTACCAGAAGTGGCTTGTATGTGAATCTTATATTTTCCGGCTTTTACTTTGGGCGGCGGGGTAACTTTGACAAAAATGGATTGGCTTTTATTGGAAGCAATGTTCACCGATGTCACATTGTCCCCATTGGCACGGAATCGGATATCCCAGCCCGGAGGCGCGTCTGAGATGAGTGCATAATTTTGCTTCTGACCGGTTCGGTTCGACAGGGTTACATTATAATTGAAGTGTGAATTGGCATTTCCCTCCATATTGGCCTGCCGGACTTTCAGTTCAGTCTCAAAAACACCTTTTTTTGTGACATATACCCGTAAAGGCAGTACATATTTTGTACCGTTTTCGGTCGTACCGATCAACTTAAAATGATAACGGCCTTTTCGTATCTTAAGCGGGATTTTTAAATCGAGTTTAATTTTTTCGGTATTGGTGCCAAGTGATTTTGGCTTTACCGCAACTTCTTGGATGGTATTGGCCCCTGATGATAATGAAGGATTCCAGCTGCCAGGAATATCTCGCAATGAGAAACTGATTTGCTGAATGTGATCCGTAGTATTGATAACATCAATATGATAATCGAGGGACTTACCGGGTGTTATGGAACGGCTCGTATAAGGGGTATATAATATGATCGCTTGATTGGGAGATTGGGAATAAGAGAGTAAAGGGAATAAAAAGAAAGGAAAAGCCAGGATAAGTTTAATAATCGTAGAATTTATTTTCTCCATAAGCAGGAACCTCACGACTTATTAATAATAGGTAATATTTTCCAACCGTATTACGCAGTAAAATCAAAAATATTTTTTACCTGTTTTGGGTAATTGTGCGTATCTGATTGAAAATGATAGGAATTTTAAGGGATAATTTTTTTTCGCGAAGATTGATTATGGAGGGATATTTGAAATAAAAGACTTCTTAACCCGGATTATTCATCATGAAATGTAGTCGTGATCAAGGTGTTCCGAAAGCTTTAGGAGCAACGCAGAGCATGGCCAAATTTCGCAGCTCTTTTTAGTGTGCTCAAAATCGAGCATCCGTTTATTTTTTTTGTCATATTTTCTCAGGTCGTATTCTCAATGTAATTATTACAACTCTGCGATTCTTATCCAAACCTCACGTTAATTATTAAAAAATGATTGACAACGAACAACAAACCACTAACAAAAGGCCAATAATTTTTACCTACTATTTATATGGCGAGTTCTAATATTATATTGGTTACACCTTCTTTTAACGTAAGTTCGAGATAAAATCTTTTTTTAAACAGCGTTTTGGAGGAACTATTTCACTCTGAGGATTTCTCCCTCTGGTCGAAATGAAGCTCAGAGACGTTGTTACTCATTTATTATTATTGGC
>DATFMK010000330.1:0-3569 GCA_035267005.1 Balneolales bacterium | reverse complement strand
GATCTTCATGCTAAAATTGAAATTCAAAATAGGGCTTTATGATTAATTTTACACATTAAAGATAAAAAGAGAGAACGCGGATGACACGGACGACGCGGAGTTTCGCGGAAGTAAGATTAATTTCTGATAGCATTCATATTTTCTATGGAGTTAGCACAAAAAATGATGATCTCATCCAACTAAAAATATTTGAGTACGAGTTGAATGAGTGTTTTTACTCTTTTTGTGTACGGTGGGTAGAGCCATTTAAAAGGACTAAATCGGGTTTGGCGTAATACCGCTCTTTGATGAGAGAATTCTTTAAAACCGAAAAAACCATGAGATTTGCCAAAGCCACTGAAATTGGAGCCACCGAACGGCAAATTTTGATGCATAAACTGAACAAGAACGTCATTTACACAAGAACCACCTGCCGACGTTTGTGAAATAAGTTTATAAATATGATCATCTTTTTTGCTAAACATATATAACGCCAAAGGTTTGGGCCGGGTATTAATGATAGAAATAACATCATCCAATGTCTGATACGCTATTACAGGTAAAATCGGACCGAATATTTCTTCCTGCATAATAGGAGTATCCATGGTAACACCGGTGATAATGGTCGGAGCGATATAATGATCCGCTTTATCATAAGCGCCGCCAATGATGATTTCAGCGCCATCCTCAACAGCTTGTCCCATCAATTTTATGAGCTTTTCAAAATGATGTCTATTAATCACACGTGGATAATCCGGACTCTCTTTTCTTTTTAATTCGGAATCGCCATAATAATCGCTGATTTTTTTTTGAATTCGTTCAAGTACGGCACCATATAGGTTATGGTGAACAAGTAAATAATCGGGCGCTATACAGGTTTGTCCGGCGTTGATAAATTTGCCCCAGGTAATCTTATCGACTGCATCATTTAAATCAGCGGTTTCATCGATGATAACCGGTGATTTTCCACCCAATTCAAGTGTGATGGTGGATAAGTTACGAGCCGCTGACTTCATGATAATTTTACCGATTGCCGAGCTTCCAGTAAAGAAAATGTGATCAAAAGGCTGCTCCAGTAATTTTTGGGCCACTTCTTTATCCCCTTCAAATACAGCAACTTCATCTTCCTCAAAAATTTCGCGGATCATTTTAGCGATGAAATGAGACGTATTTGGGGATATTTCCGAGGGCTTAAGAATCACGCAGTTTCCCGCAGCTACTGCTGAAACAAGTGGACCAATGGCCAGATTAAATGGAAAATTCCATGGTGAAATGATAAGTGAAAGACCTTTCGGTTCATATAAAATATGAGATTTTGTTGTCACCATCGGCAACGTCGGCTGTACCTTCTGTGGCTTCATCCATTCTTTGAGGTGACGAATAGCGTGTTTGATTTCAGATGTCACCACAAAAATTTCAGTGAGATCCACTTCCGGTGCCGGTTTTCTAAAATCATCATAAATAGCCTGACGAATATCTTTCTTATGCTTAAGAATGTAATTTCGTAATTTTTTTAATTTAGCTATTCTGATTTTCGCGGAGGTCTGATTAATCGTGAAGCTATGCTTTTGCTGACGCTCAAATACCTGTGCGATATTTTCAGCATGGTCACTGCTGATTTGGGTCTCGTTATTTAGATTCTCAGCCATTGGAGATACGTATATTAATGATCCATGTCTTCTAACAATTTAATGATGGAAACAGTTAATCGCCTGTTTAATGTTATTAACGTTTTATAGAAAGCATTTTAATGCTATTTTAAAATTAAGAATTAAAAATTAGTAACTTTGCTAACATCAAGGTGCACAGTTAGTATCGATTGTTGAATAGAACTATAAAATATTCGGTAATGAGACGTTTATGAAAAAATATTTGAAGCCATTAATAGGTTGTTTAATCTTGTTGGGCGCAATGATCGTTAACGTATATGCTCAAAAACAAGATTCAAAGAAACTTAATATTACGATTTACAATCAGGATTTTGGATTGATTCAGGAAATACGCTCCTTGAGTGTTCCTGAAGGTCAGTCACAGATCCGGTTAAATGGAATTTCCCATCAAGTCATTCCAGGTTCAATTCTAATAAGATTTGATGGAGAGGTTATTGATCAGACTTATCATCAGCAAACAGCCAATCTTTCCCATATATTAAAAACATACTTTTTAAATAAAAAGATAGACTTAGTGGGAAACTCAGGTCGATCGGTTTCCGGTATTTTAACAGCTATTACAGGTGGGCAGGCGGTTATTCAGAAAAAAGATGGGACGTTTGCCATCATTCCAAATGTTTTTAGCTATCAATTAAATGTTGATCAGATGCCGGCTGGCGCAACGTTTAATCCCTATCTTGAATGTTCCATTAAGAGTAAGAAAAAGGGTAAAACGGATTTCGATCTTAGCTATCAGACGCGCGGACTTCAATGGTATGCTATTTATTCTGCAGTCGTAAATACGAGTTATAATCGAATGGATCTTAATGCGGATGCTTACGTGAGGAATTATACCGGAGCAGATTATAAAAATGCCCACGTAAATTTGATGGCTGGAGATATAAATGTCCAAAATAGAATTCCACAACCGCACTTTGAGGCAATGGCGCAGGTCGCAAAATCTACCGATCAGACGATATCTGAGAAACCGTTTTCCGATTATCATTTGTATACGATTTCTCATCCGGTCGATTTACCGGAAAATAGTTCTAAGCAACTGAACTTGTTCAAGGCAACGAATATTTCCATTCAGAGGAAATATGTTTATCAAAGTCAGAATATCGGGGCAGCCGGAAAATCTTCAGAAGGTAAAATAGGTGTGACTATTTCATTTATTAATAATAAGGCGAACCATCTTGACAAACCGATGCCGGCCGGGAAAGTCAATATTTATAAAAAAGATGGAAAGCATTTAATATTAATCGGACAGGTACAAATGGGGCATACTCCGGCGGAATCGCATTTAAAATGGAATGTAGGAAATGCTTTTGATCTGACAGCCAAAGAGACATTGAAAAAGATTAAGCATATCTCTAATAGAGTAACGGACAGAACCTATGAGATCAAATTCAAAAACCAGCAGAAAAAGGATGTAACGATACAAGTTGATCGAAATATTGGTTCTCATGGTGAGGTTATGGACGCCTCCCAAAAATATGAGAAAGTGGATGCCACTACCGTTCGTTTCGAGGTGCCTGTCAAATCAAAAGGAGAACAGACGCTGAGTTTTACCGTCAGGAATTCTTATTAAAATGAAATAAAAGGGATTAATTCTTTTTTAAATGACGTCATTCCGGGCCCAGACCCGGAATCTCGTTGTTGCTGGCTTTAATCGTTTTGGTGTTTCCGGGTAATAACATGTTTGGGGGTGAATGAGTACGGTTTGTAAATAATGTCACCGCTTTGGATGGATTCTGAATTAAATTCAGAATGACGTCGTTTGTGGATTGGGTTGTGTTTTGGGGATAAACTATTTGGCTACCAGCCATATCCCTATCGACGTCATTCCGGGCCCAGACCCGGAATCTCGCTGTTGTTGGCATAAACGTGTTTTAGTATTAAACGTTTATCAAGGTATCCTACTCAACCCAGGGTTTGTAA
>DATFMK010000329.1:0-2341 GCA_035267005.1 Balneolales bacterium | reverse complement strand
CTCTTAACCTGATCGCCAGGTTCGTAGCAAGTGGATTTCTGCAAATAACGGTTACCGGATTTTTTAATTTTAAAATGATATAAATTGATAATAAATTTAAGCGCCAATTTTTTTTCTTTGGCACCATTGGTATAACAACAGCATTGGGAAACCACTTCTTTATTTTCTTTCTATTTTTAAAAAACTTTCTAATTGATATCAATGACAGCAATCCTATATCGGCCTTAAATTTACTATTCAAAAATAGACAGACATCGGTAACCTGACTTTGATAAACTCCTGTTGGTTCATCACCCAATGTAATGTATAACCGCTTATTTCTCATGAGCTAATATTTTTAAAATTCGCTCTGTGGATTTACCATCCCATTTTGGAGGAATATTTCCATTTTTAAATACTCCTTTATCTATATTTATTATGTGTCTCTTTATTTCAGTGTTAGAAAAGGGAACTAATATATTCGTTCCTAATTCTATTGTTGAAGGTCGTTCTGTATTAGGTCGCAATGTTAGACATGGTACCTGACGAAAAGTTGATTCTTCTTGTATACCTCCACTATCTGTCAGGATTAATCTACAATTAGCAATAAGTTTTTGAAATGAGAAATAATCCATGGGATCGGTTAATATCAGTCCTTTTATATTTTGAAATTCTTCATATAGGCTATACTGTTTTAATTTATTTACCGTTCTGGGATGAATAGGAAATACTATCTTATATTGATTCGATATGTGATTAATCAAATCCGTTAATTTTTTTAGTCCTTTTATATGATCCACGGTCGCGGGACGGTGCATTGTCATCAATACATACTTACCTTTTTCCAGGGCCATATTCTCCATCACACAAGATGCATCGATTTTATCACTAAAAGCGATCATAGTATCAATCATCGTATTTCCAACGAATGATAATTGAGACTTTCTTTTTCCTTCTCTTAATAAATTGTCTATCCCACTTTTTTCAGTGATAAATAGATAATCGGCTAATTCATCTGTTAATATCCTGTTTATTTCTTCCGGCATACCCCGATCAAAACTACGAAGACCACTTTCAATATGAGCTATTTTGATATTCATTTTATTAGCAGTAAGAGCAGCAGCAAATGTAGAATTTACATCCCCTACAACGATTAATAAATCAGGATCGAAATTATTCATTACTTTTTCGAGCCCCAACATTACTTCTGCCATTTGTGTGTTGGGACTGGCCGGACGGATATTTAGGAAGTAATCGGGGAACAGTTCAAATTGTTCAAAAAATACGTTTGCCATATTATTATCATAATGTTGACCTGTATGTAATACTTTAATATCAAAAGTCCCCGGATATTTTTTCCCCGCCACTCTTTTGAATTGAGTAATTTTTATAAAGTTAGGTCTCGTACCAACTATAATTAACAATTTTTTCATATTTAATCACTGGTTATTAAATATGACCCAATTTCTTCTCCCTTGTTAAATATGAGTCATTAGTTATAGAATTATTATTTCTCTCTTTTGTTTTTGACTTACTCTCTAATACTTCCTTGTATACATTAACTAACTGAGTTATTACAGACTTCTCTGAATATTTTGAGAGACAATTTCCAGAGATCATTCTTTGATCATAACTGTTGTAATTCTTGACCATATCCTTCATTGACTCTGCATAATCATTCGGATCCCATGATCTCACTAAAACTCCATTAGTAGAATCTATATAGTCACGTGGCCCACCCGAATCTGTAGTTATGACTGGTCGTCCGGCTGCGAGTGCTTCAATCATTGCCACACCAAATGTTTCATATTTACTTGATGACAAAAAAATATGGCACTCATCTAATTGCTTCTTAACCTCATCTCGTGACAATAAACCTCTAAACCTTACATAATCGCTTAATTTTATTTTTTTTACATAATCTTTTAGTTCATTTGCTAACATCCCATCGCCACCTATCACAAGCTCAGTTTTCTCATAATTATTCCTGAAAATTTTATATGAATCTAACATAAGTTTATGATTCTTGATTTCAGTCAGAAAAGAGTTGGTAAAAAAGATGATTGGCTTTCCAACTTCTATTTCATTCTCTTTGGTATTTTTACCAAATAAAGGAGCTATCAAATTTGGAATAACAATGAAATGGTCTTTAGATAAATTTAATTTTTCTGTCAGATCTTTCTGGAACGTATTACTTACAATTATCGATTTGGAGGCTTGTTTATATACTTTAATTGCAGCATCTATTTTATTCTTATCCGTAATGTTGCCCGTAATTAGCGGCGAATAATGTTCTGTTATTATATAAGGAATTCCTGATTTCTTACTAATATATCTTGCCACAATCCCGCCATAATATGTT
>DATFMK010000328.1:0-6891 GCA_035267005.1 Balneolales bacterium | reverse complement strand
TTCTGTTTAACCCGGATTATTCACCAAGAAATTTAGTCGAGATCCAGGCCAAATTTCTCAACTTTTTTAACGTCCTCAAAATTGAGGAACGAGTTATTTTTTTTATAAGTTATTATATTTACAATAGACTATGTGACGTATCTTTTTGTATACGTGAATAATTTGAGTTAACCAAGCTGGACGCAGAGCGACCGTGTTGTATTACCACAGAGCGACGCATTGAGATAGTTTGACAATTCCATAAAATATCCGTGTCCCTTCGGTTAAAATATATCCGCGGGAATCCACGTCATCCGTATCATCCCCATCTTATGCTCTGTGTGAAAACTCCGTGCCCCTATGGTTATTTTTAATGTCTGAATCGCTGATTCGCGCAGATTAATGGATTTCGCGGATTACCTATAACCTATATTGGGAAGGTCTGTTGATATAAATGATTATAGGGTTAACATGAAATAGATTATCATATTAATGCAACGTGAGGTTCGTTTAAGCTTAAAATCTATCTACTTAATAAAAGTAGCTGTTAAATGAGATTATTCTATGACCACCGACAACCGACCACAGACGACTGAGAAATAATCCGATATTAATTAAACATTATTTATTCTGAAAAACTGTATAATCAACGTGAGTTCGACATCGGAATCATGTTTTATGCATCAAAACAGCTCTGTGTCGTCGATGGTCAGTCGTCCGTCGTCAAGATAGGTCATATTTTCACAGGTCGTATTCCCAATGTAATTATTACAACTCTGCGATTCTTATCCAAACCTCACGTTAATACAAGCCTGAAGGGCTTGAATATGAATAGCCACCTGTGAAACGGGTGGGAAACAGATTGTTCATTACCGTAACCCCGAATGGGGTTTAATTAAAGCGTTTTGAAGTCCAAAATTATGATAACCTTCCCTTCCCCGCATGGCATACGGGGCTATTCATATTGATCCCTTTCAGGGATGTTTCGAAATAATGTGAGAATCAGTGGTATTTAATTTTTCAATCATGAATGTGTTCGTATTGTTTAACCACAATAATCCGGGTTAGTGAATGAGGCAACCAATTAAAAAGGGGTGAGATATCAAATACATAACCTTTCTTTTGCTAAATGATAAATTAAAGGTTTATAAGCGTTGTGAGAATTCTTTGCTTCCGTTACTATGACAATCCGATACGTTTTTCCAGGATTTATAAATGAGTCACCGGTGTCATATCGAACTCGCTTTCAGAATCAGAGATCTTATAAGCGTTAATAAGGGGATAAAGCTAATAAACAATAGAAAGCCTGATAGAACTTTCAATCAGGCTTTTGTCTTTTCATCCAACACAAAAAATCAGATATTATTGAAATTGCTTATAATCATCCTCATCCAGCGAATCCACAAGCTTCTTTACATCCTGTGCGGCATCAAGACGACAGACGAGGATGGCATCTTCCGTTTCCACTACGGTAACGCCCTGTAATCCAACTAAGGAAATCAGCTTATTGCTTTCGGATGAGACGTAACAGTTATTGCTGTTGACAAACCGGGAGTGGGTTATTTTCGAGACGTTGCCATTATCGTCCTTATCTTCCAATTCATAGACCGCCATCCAGCTGCCCACGTCATTCCAGCCGAAATCACCAGGAACGACATACACAGTCGCCGCTTTTTCCATGATACCGTAATCGATGCTAATGGATAGGCAACTGTCGTAAAAATTATAAATAGCCTTTTTAATGTCCTTATTAGCCGCAACGGCATTGCTGAGTTTATCGGTCTGATCGTAGATTTCATGCAGATGCTGCTGCATTTCATGGAGAATGGTTTCCGCTTTCCAGATAAACATCCCGCTATTCCACAGAAAATCACCCGAATTTACAAATTGAATGGCTGTTTCCATGTCGGGTTTTTCAGCAAACGTTTTAACGCGGTGAACTGGATTATCATTAATGATAACCGAATCAGACTCCTCAAACTGAATATAGCCGTATCCGGTTTCCGGCCGATGCGGTTTGATGCCGATCGTTACGAGACTTTCATTGCGTTCCGCTTTACCCACCGCAGATTTGATGACATCGATAAACGCGTCCGGTTCTGTGATATGGTGGTCAGATGGCAGAACGACCATCACTCCATCGGGATCATTTTGATGAATGATGGTAGCCGCCAAAGCGATACAGGGTGCCGTATTTTTGGCCATTGGTTCGCCGATAATGTTTTCGGCTGGTATTTCAGGAACTTGTTCCTGTACCATAGATACATACTGCTCGTTGGTCACGACCATGATGCATTCAACCGGAATCAGCTTTTTAATCCGGTCGACCGTATTTTGAATCAGTGACCGGTCGTTGAAAAACTTTAAAAACTGTTTAGGCTTACTTTTTCTACTCATTGGCCAAAAACGACTTCCCACTCCGCCGGCCATAATTACAGCATATGTCATATAAACTTTCTGTGATGGTTATTAGTAGGATGAAAAAGTAATAAAAAATCCTTAATCAGAAAAATGATCCGCTTTTTTTAAGGTAAAGCTAAACGTACTTCCCGATTTCGGTGCACTTTTGATAAATAGTTGTTCGCCATGTGCTTCAATCATATGTTTCACAATAGATAATCCAAGTCCGGTGCCCCCTTTTTCCCGCGATCTGGATTTATCAACCCGGTAGAAACGTTCGGTTATGCGATCGATGTCTTTTTGGTCGATTCCGATACCGGTGTCTTTAACATACACTTCAATCCGTTCGGGATCTTTCGCAAACGGACGAACCCCAACGGTTACCGAGCCATCATTTCTATTATATTTTATGGCATTGTCGATCAGGTTATTGATAATTTGCCGGAGCTGATTCCGGTCTCCCTTGATCGTAAGATTATCATCAAAGCTGTCCACATAAAGAGCTACATTTTCACGATCCGCTTTGTATTGCAGATTCTCAACGATCTCCATGATTACCGGTTTAAGCTTCATATCCCGCAGATACAATTTAAGATCACCCGTTTCCAGTTTGGAGATCTCCATCAGATCCTGCGTGAGAAAAATTAGCCGGTTTACATTGCGCATCGCTTTTTTGAGGAAGACCCGATTCACGGATTCGTCTTCCAGCGCACCGTTGAGTAAGGTTTCAATAAAGCCCTGAATGGCGAAAATCGGGGTTTTCAACTCATGAGATACATCCCCGATAAACTCTTTCCGGTAGTTTTCAATCCGTTTGAGCCGCATGATTTCTCCCTCAATCGTTTTACTTGTCGAAACCGAAAGATTCATGATATGATCGAGCTCATCCTGTTCGGTAATGAATGCCGTGGGATTGGCTTCAAAATTCTTATTTGAGATGTTATCCAGGATGTGATAAAGCTTATTGAGGCGCTTGTCGAGTTTACTGCGAATCGTATAATAGGTGATTAGATAGGTGCCAATGAAAATGATGACGGATACAGGAATCGCATCGAGCCAGCCGGTTGTGAGTCCGAGCAGGATATAAGCCAGCAGGAAGGTGAACAGAGAAGACAGGAGTGACGTCTTCCTGCCAAAACGGAAAATTAAATACGGTTGTGGATCAATACTCATTCTTTAAAACGATAGCCAACGCCTTTAACAGTCTCGATATATTCATCGCCTATCTTTTCCCGGATTTTGCGGATATGAACATCGATAGTACGATCGATTACATAAATATTATTTCCCCATATTTCATTGAGAAGTGTTTGCCGGTCGAGTACTTTTCCTCGCCTGCTCGCAAGAAAATAGAGCAGTTCAAATTCTTTTTTGGGTAACTGAAATTCATCACTATTTCGAAGAACGATATATCGTTCCTTATCGATTTTTAAATCGTGCACCTCAATAACGTTGCCGGCGTTCTCGGTTTCCTGAAATCGTCGAAGAACGGCATTTATGCGGGAAATCAACTTGGTAGTGCTGATCGGTTTGGTGAGATAATCATCCGCCCCCATATCTAAACCGCGTATTTCAGTCTTCTCATCACTTCGCGCGGTAAGAAAAATGATAGGGGTGTTTTTAAGAGAATCGTCTTTTTTCAGGACATCACAGACTTCGATACCGTCCATTTCCGGCATCATGATATCCAGTAAGATTAAATCAGGATGATTTTTCTTTGCCAGATTAATGCCGTCGAGGCCATTATCAGCTTTTAAAACGTTATAACCTTCTTTTTTTAAATTGTATTCAATCAGATCGAGAAGGTCCTGTTCATCATCAACAACAAGAATAGATTTTTCAGGCACAATAGAGTATTTAGTGAAAAAAAAGAACTGATTATATTTTCTTAAAGGACAAATATACGTAACAATTACTGATAAAATAAACGATAGGCAGGTTAAGAAATTGTTATTTATTAAGGATTTTGAGGGAGTCGCGGATTAAATCAGATACGGAATTGATGGAATCGTTGTTGCGTATGGTCTTCATTACGGTCTTCTCTGAATCGTTTTTACGATATCCCAAAGCCACCAGTGCGGCGATTGCTTCTTCGACGATATCAGAATGGTTTTGATTGGAGGAAGCGGCGGTTGAGGAGATGGAGGCGGTATCGATTTTATCCTTCAATTCCAAGACGATACGTTCCGCCGTCTTTTTCCCGATGCCCGGAATACGCGATAAACTTACGGCGTCTTTGCGAATGATAATATCGATGATCTCATCGGCTTTCATACCCGACAACATAGTCAATGCCAGTTTGGGTCCGACACTTTTAACTGTAATGAGCAGTTCGAACAAATTTTGTTCACCCGTGTTCAAAAAGCCAAACAGTCGCTGATCAGAATCGGTAAAATGATGATAGGTGTAGAGTTTGATTGCCGAACCGTCGGTAGGAAGCTGCGAAAAAGTATGGGTGGATACACCAACCCGGTAGCCCACACCATGGACATCGACAATTATCTCGTTTTGCTCTTTCCGTATCAGCGTACCATTAAGATAAGCGATCATATTTTATTCCTTATATTCTATAATCATTTTATAACTGCAAACAGCCAGCCACCAACCATAAACAATCAACAAATTACAAATTGTTATCGCACACGGTCCGGATTGTTTTTAACAAATTCTTCCCACGAAGAGCCTTTACGGTTTTGATGATGCTTTTTTTGTGACTTCGGAATACCCGAATCGAAGGCCGATTGTTTGACCATATGACACCAGGCGACCGCGAGCGCGTCTGTGGCATCGTTGGGCAGTTTTTCTTCCTCAAGCGTGACCATCTTTCGCAGCATAAAGGCCACTTGCTTTTTGCTGGCGTTTCCGTTGCCGGTTATGGACTTCTTTACCGCTTTGGGATAGTATTCAATCACCGGTATATCGTTGGTTGTGGCCGCAAGAATACAGGCCGCTTGTGCTCTGCCCAATTTTAGCATAGCCTGGGGGTCTTTTCCGTAAACAGGTGTTTCTATAGCACATTCAGTGGGATGGAAAGAACGGACGATATTGCCCAGATGCTCAAAAATATACTGAAGTCGATCCGCGTGATTATCGAGCTTGGCCATTCGGAGTACATCACAACGTAATGCCGTCAGTTTCCCATTCTCATTGATGAGGATGGAATAGCCCGTGGTTCGGGAACCGGGATCGATGCCAAGGATAATTCTTTGCATGCAAACAATATTTATTCGGTGCTACGCACGAACAGAGCCGTACGAAATATTACTCATTTTCTTCGTTTCTTTGGTTGTACAATTCCATCAAATCATAAATCATTTGTTCACTCACTCCGTTCGATGAGAATCCACCGTCGTGAAACAGATTTTGCATTGTTACTTTCCGGGTGAGATCGGAGAATAAGGTAACGCAGTAATCTGCACACTCATCAGCTGTCGGGTTACCCATCGGGGCGATTTTATCGGCAAAAGTATACATCCCGTCAAATCCTTTAATACCGGCACCGGCTGAAGTCAGTGTCGGAGCCTGAGAAACGGTATTAATACGAATTCCGCGATCCGCAACCCGGCTGGCATAATTACGGGCGATACTTTCGAGCAGGGCTTTAGCGTCGTTCATATCACTGTATTTTGAGAAAACCCGGTGAGCACCGATATAAGTCAGGGCTATAACGCTGCCCCCATCATTTAATACATCCACTTCTTCAGTGGCAAAATGCAGAATTTTATGAAGAGAAATAGCCGATATCTCGAGTGTCTGATGATAATATTTGTAATTAATATCAGTATAGGCCTTTTTCTTACGGATATTAGGGGACATCCCGATAGAGTGTAAGATAAAATCAATCTTACCATATTTTCCTTTAATCTTCTCCATCAGATCTTTGACTTCATCGTCTTTTGAGACATCACAAGGGATAATATCAGATCCTGTTTGTTCAGCCAAAGCATCGAGTTGACCAAATCGAAGGGCGACGGGGGCATTACTCAATGCAAACTCCGCCCCTTCACGTTTACAGGCTAAAGCTACTCGCCATGCAATACTGCGATCATCGAGAGCACCGAAAATAATTCCTTTTTTCCCTTTTAAAAGTCCATAACTTTTATGTTCACTCATATTTTTAAACTCCGGTCCGTTTTTATATTTCCTACTAATAATATTATACTAACACAATATGTGCAGGGATTTTTAATAATTTGATTAAAGAATAGTCAATACAGAGAAAAGATTCTACTCAAGGATGAAATCACTCTGAAAATTCGTTGATTATAGAATGCGGGCGACACAAATTTTTACGGAATAGCATATATTTCTGTTGTCAGAATCGCAGATTTAAGAGGAATAATGGGTTATAAAGATGAAAATCTAATATCTTGTATGTTGCTCTGTGTCCATTATTTATTAAACCCCAGGTAATTTAAGTTTCCTTCAGTTATTCCGGTTAAAGTCAAGAAATATAATTCTAACTGGGTTTATCTTTTATTACTTTTTTGAGTAATTGTGTAGTAGGAGCAA
>DATFMK010000327.1:0-4990 GCA_035267005.1 Balneolales bacterium | reverse complement strand
ATATACTACAATAAACAATACATAACATTTTTAAAAACAATATTTTGAAAATAATAAAGCTTTTCTCAAATTTGAGGAATCTAAAAAGAGCTGCGAAATTTGGCCGTACTCTGCGTTGAATTTTAAAATGCTTAATCAATGTACCTTTGTACGTTTCAGGCGCATTTTAAACTTCGCTATGATCATATCAAAATTTCTTGGTGAATAATCCGGGTTTATTGCATTGATCTGTAGAAAAGTTAATGAGCGTTGAAAGATTCATCCATTTTAGTCGGAATGGCAGCGTTTAGAGGAGTTTTGAAAAATAGAAACCTGATAGAGGTCACGTAACAGTAAAGATTTACTAATTGTTAAGATTTTTTCCCGATAAAAAGTAAATAGTCCCAAACACCCAAATAGGCTTTTTTTACCTGATCATCGACAGGGTCGAAATATTTACGTAATTCTCCTTTAAGATGACCATCCATACGTACGTGATTAACGCCCATCCATCTTTTGAACCATGAAAAATTAGAATCAAAAAAATCAACCACCGCGATATGTCCACCAGGTTTAAGATGTTCACAGGCATTAGCAATAGCCCGGTCCCAGCCCGGATTCATCATACTTAGTGAATAAGAAAAAAGAATGAGATCGAATGTTCGCTGATCAAAAGTTTCCAATTCGTAATAATCTTCTTTCAATGCCACACGACTTAACTCAACTTTGTTACGGGCTTTCGTTAACATGGCTGAGGAAATATCAATACCCGTAATTTGGCTATCCGGAAAATCGCGAGTCAAAACTTTAAGATTTTTGCCAGTTCCACAGCCAACTTCTAAAATAGAATCGGGTTGAATGCCCGATTTGAGGCATCTCTGAATTATTTTATACCTTCCAAACAAAAAACTCCATCTCGTACTGTCGTAAAACAGAGAATGGAATTTATAGTATTGTTTGAGGATGTCACCCGATTGATAATAATCTGTCATCATATCACTTCCGCGAAATGTAAGCTTTCATAGGTACCGACCCGGTCGTTTTTGTGAATTTCATCGGTTAAATCAGGATGAAATTTTAGGTGCCTGTTAACGTCATCCGGGATATAGGTAATTGTATTTCCTGCCGATCGCATGATAATCCGAGTTCTTGCAGAACTATTCTTCAAGATTAACTGCCATTCTTTCAATAACGATTCCGGCTCATGCCAAGCCAGCCAATCCTGATGATCGAGTAGGATATAGTGGGTATATTTTCCCTGATATTGACGGAGAAATTCGTTTACCGTAAGGTTGTATACTGATATATCTTCAACTTTTTTCTTCAAAAAGTCAAAATTCTCCTGTTTCAAATATTCCGGACAACAGGTTTTAGAATACGTTCCGGTCAGGTAAACTCTCCAAAAATAATTATCAGAAACCGGAACCTGAGTAAAAACCTGTCGTAAACTTTCTCTTATATATCCGTATAAACCATCATCATATTCATGTTCAATCAAATCCATTTGAGGTCGGGGAACTCCCAAAAGCGACATCGTAATTGAGCGTTGTACGATATAACGGCTCAATGCATTCCAAAGATTCGGCTCTATTTCATCAAAAAGTTCTTGCTGTTCTTCGATTGTCTGGGCATGCAGTAAAAGTTGGATATTTCGCCATAATTCCTCATTACTTTGTAAATATTTATGAGCCAGCCAGGCCAAATTACCGGACGTGCCACGAAAATAAAATGTTTTGTTTTCAGTATTGGGAAGGAAGTAATAATGTTTATCATCCCAAAAATTCTGCGCATAATCGGGTAAGCCGGGTCTTAGCATTTCATAATAAATCTCTCTGGCCTGAGCATGACGTCCATATCCAAATAAATCGAAAAAATCGCTGTAATCTAATTTTTTGAGGCCTTCAATTTTTAAATGGAGGAGTGCGTTCTGCCGTGGATTCGCATCCATTGTGTAGATTTGCTGTGGATTATCTAAAGCATAATCGAGAACATTACAACCGGCACTTGTTATCATGATGACACGACTTTGTTCATCCAGATGTAATAACTGACGATCAATTCTCGGGTCTTCCCAACTCGTATTATAAATCAGGTTATTTTGATGTATAAATGAAAATACTTTATCTCTGACCCGGTTAATGAGTGTGGATGATATGTTATCGTGCATTATTTTATGGAATATTTAAAATGAGTACCTGTAAGTAAAAATCATTCGTAATATAAATGATTTTGAGTTTTGATAATCATTCCAGATACTGAAATAACAATTTCTTAACACCTTCAGGGATGGAGGGTGGTAAGCTGTAAAAATAATCCGTCTCGTAATCACCATCGTTAAATAAAATGGGAGAATGATTATGATTGTGCGCTATTTCATAACCTGTCGCTTTCATGATAGCCGCCGGTGTACATAAATCCCAGAAAGCTGTTCGTCTCATGGTGATATATCCGTTCGATTCGCCATAAAGGGGACCCAGCATATCGATCATATCCCGAATATATCGGTGTCGTTCTATGCCAAATTCTTTTTTCAGAGCCTCTCTGAGTTCCTGATTAACCCGTTTCATAATGAGTGTGGCCCCTGAAGGAAAGGTTTGATCAGCTCTCAACGTAGTTCTGTTGTCTGATTTATCAATAGAATAAACGGAATCCTCGTAACCGACAACAAACTGACCAATCATTGGTTTGTACATAATTCCCAGTGCTGGCATGCCGTCAATCGATAAACCGATTAGAATATAGAAATGATCGGAACCTTTCACATAGTTTTTAGTCCCGTCTATGGGATCAAGGTACCAAATAACTTCCGCGCCTTCTGGATACTCTTTGTCTTCTGATTCTTCACCAATTACAATTTCGCCGGGGAAACTTTTTTGGAGCAATTTTGTAAAATATTCATTGGACCAAAAATCAGCATTGGTAACCGGCGAATCATCCGTTTTTTTTGTAACCTGAAAATCGGGAGCCTCCCTCATTTGAATAATTTTTTCACCAGCTTTTCTAATATGGGGTTTTAGCAAATTAAATCGCGATTCAAATTCGTTTATATCCATTCTTAAATTAGATTTATAAAAATTAGATAACTACATAAACCTGATACATTTATCTTACAGTAGCAGGAAAATATTACTTTATTATTTTAGTTTATAGTATGATATCTATTTGTTAACGAAAAACATGAATAATTAGCATTCATTTATTTAATCGGAGAGGACTATGAGTACAACAACTGAAGTAAAACGACAGGTAAAGCACCAATTTCGTAGTATGAGACGTTATATAAGGGCAAATCCTGAGAAAGGGGTTGTGACTTCTTTTATGGGAGGAGTCGTTTTTGGTATTTTATTAACGAAGATAGCTGGTAAATTGTAATTACGAATATTTATATGCGATTGCAGTATTTTACGTTATCTATTTTGTAGCTTGAATATCAAACCCTATATTATTTCTCTTTTGCACCATTAGTTTCATTAATAAGTTAAAAGCAGTAAGAAATATGGAGATTGCATATACAACCGATCAGATAGATGCTTTGTTTCAGCGCGTGGATGCGCTGAGGAGGTATCTTTGACTATGATAAACGAAAAATTCATATCATAGAACTTGAAGATTTAGCTCAGCAGCCCGGTTTTTGGGACGATTCAGATAAAGCCCAGGAAATCATGAAAGAATTAAATGATGAGAAGGAATGGGTAAAAAGCTGGGATACGCTCGATCAACATAGAGAAAGCATCAATGTTTTTCGGGAGTTTTTAGAGGAAGGAGAAGACGTTTCCGATGAAATCAACTCCGAAATCGAACAGCTTCAGAAAGAGCTGGAAGAGCTGGAGCTTAAAAATATGCTCTGTGACGAGGATGATAAACGAGATGCTATCATCACAATTAATCCGGGTGCCGGTGGAACAGAGAGTCAGGATTGGGCTCAGATGCTCTATCGAATGTATGTCCGCTGGGCGGAACGCCGTGGTTATAAGGTAAGTACCATCGAATATCAGCCTGGTGATGTTGCTGGTATCAAAAGTGCCACTATTGAAGTGAAGGGAAATTATGCTTATGGGTATCTGAAAGCAGAAACCGGTGTACATCGTTTGGTGCGTATTTCTCCTTTTGATAGCAATGCACGGCGTCACACTTCTTTTACATCCGTTTTTGTTTACCCAATCATAAATGATGAGATTGAAATCGATCTGAATCCAGATGATATCGAGATGCAGCGATTTCATTCGAGTGGAAAAGGCGGACAAAATGTAAACAAGGTGGAAACCGGTGTTCGACTTATCTGGGAAGGAGAGTTATCGGATGGGACTTCCGATCGTGTTGTTGCGGAATGTCAACAAGAGCGCTCACAGCTTCAAAACCGTGAAAAAGCCATGCAACTTTTAAAATCACGCGTGTATAAATTGGAAAAACGCATTCGTGAAGCGGCGAAAGATGAACTGGAATCCACGAAAAAAGCAAATGAATGGGGATCACAAATACGCTCGTATGTGATGCATCCCTACAATATGGTGAAAGATCACCGTACCAATCATGAAACATCGAATGTGGATGCCGTGATGGATGGTGAACTGGATGATTTTATTAAAGCCTACTTGATGTCTTAAATGATACAAACTTACGATTTTCTTATCATCGGCAGTGGTGCCGCCGGGCTGTCTTTTGCACTGAAAGCAGCTGAACACGGCACTGTCGGTTTGATCACCAAAAAAAATTCCAACGAATCGAATACGAATTACGCTCAAGGTGGAATTGCCGCGGTTGAAGAACCGACCGACAGTTTCGATCAGCATATTGAAGATACCTTAATTGCCGGTGCCGGTTTATGTAAACGCGAAGCCGTTGAATTGATCGTTCAAAATGGTCCCCGTATCGTTGATGAGCTTATTAAGATGGGAGCTCGTTTCACTAAAAATGAGGGGAACCTGCATCTTGGCCGGGAAGGCGGACATTCTCATGAACGTATCGTTCATGCCGCGGATACGACGGGAAATGAGATTGAAAAAGTATTGGT
>DATFMK010000326.1:0-7832 GCA_035267005.1 Balneolales bacterium | reverse complement strand
AACGACGGTTATCGCAATGAGGGCATATAAGATGATGACGATTACTACGCCACCAAAGAAAGCGAATGGAAGAGATTTTTTAGGATTTTTGACGTCGGGCGCAGAATTGGCAATGAGTTCAAATCCTTCATAATTGAGGAAAATGATCATAGCGCCTGAAACGATTTGCCAGCTTGGTACATACACATGAAAACTTAAGTGACTTAATTTGAGAGGAGTCGCCAAACCAATCACAATAAATGCACCTAAAAGTATCATTTTAGTTAGATTAAAGAAGTTTTCCGACTTTACGACAATGTGGGCACCGAACAAATTGATTATAGTCAGCAAAATGATGATACCTGAAATCAAAGTATGTTGCCAAAAAACATAATCTTTATGCGGAAAAAAACCAGCTCCATAGCTGCCAAAAGCATACGCGTAAATGGCCAACAAAACGACATAACTAATGGTCAATAAAATATTGATACTTCCTGTAAAAACGCCCGTTCCATAAGCACGGTTCAAATATTCAACCGTACCCCCTTGCCCGGGATAGGTTAACGATAATTTCAAATAAGAGTAGGCGGTTAAAAGGGCTACAATTCCAGCTACTATAAAAGCGACGGGCGCCGCGCCTTTAGTCATATCTATTGTTAATCCGGTAACAGCAAAAATTCCACCACCGACCATTCCGCCAATTCCGATTGAAAGAGCTGAAAATGTTCCTAAACCTTCATTTTTACTCTGTTGAGACATATAAACGCTCGCATTTCATCTTTTAAAGCACATCCAATACATTCGCCAGACTCATATAATTCTCACAAATCCGTCTTTTTACCGTTAATATGCTATATTAATTTTCAAATCTGCAGATTTTGTGGATACCGCCATTTTCACTCTAATAAATGGTTGAACGCTTGTAGAAACGTCGAATCCAGCATAAATAATTCCAAGTTTGTTTCTTTTACCCAGGAGACATATTTCGGGCACTTTTTATTGATTCACTGTCGACATTGAAGGCGGAGCATCATTCCTGCCACTGCCCCATTTTTTATTGGGTTTGGGTCCCATAATTAATTTTAAAATCCCACCATCCACAATTTGTTTGTGATAGATCCAGGTTTTTTTTAAAGGTTTCCCATTCAACCAGGCTTTTTGAATATAGTGATTGGTATTCGATACATTTTGTGCTTCAATCACAAATTTACCGCCTTTATAATATCGTGGGTCGAGTCGGATCGTAATTTTAGGAAAGATAGGGGATCCGATCTCGTAAACAGGTTTGATTGACCCTCCGCCGTCTACTTCAAATAATCCCATGGCACTCATCACGAACCATGCTCCCATTTGTCCCTGATCTTCATCTCCAAGCCACCCATCTTCGGGTGTTATCGAGTAATAGCGGTTCATGATCTCACGTGACCATTTCTGTGTAAGCCAGGGTTTACCTGAAAAATCGAACAAATAGGCTAAATCCATATCCGTCTCATTCCCCTGATCGATCGGGTATTTGGTGTATCGATCAAGTGGAGCGTTAAAATTGTATTTCATGGATTCCTCAAACCCTTTGTTTAACCGATCATTGAATTTTTTACGACCAAGAAGTTTCACAAGTCCGTTCATATCCTGAGGATAAAACCAGGTGTACTGCCAGGCATTTCCTTCAACAAATCCGGTACCGAGCCACGATTCGGGTGAAATTTTATCTCCATACACACTTTTAGCATCGATCCAGTCGCCATTGGTCTTTCGGGGTTCAATAAAATCCGTTTTTTTATTGAAAACATTCAAATAATTGTGAGCACGTTTTAAAAAATATTGATAATCTTTTTTCTTCCCCAATGCTTTTGCCATTTCAGCAACATTCCAGTCATCAAAGGCATATTCCAGCGTATTGGAAACCGGTCCGCTATCCTTATCTCCAAAAAAGAATTTTCTTGTCGCCGGTCCATAAGGAACGTATCCCAATTTCATATACGGCTTCAACTGCCGGTCACCCACAATTCCACCGCAGTGATATGCGCGACCGGGCACGGTCTGCATTTTTTTCATGGCTTTATACGCTTTTTGAACATCAAAATTACGAATCCCTTTTTGATAGGCACTGTTGATAAGATCAATTTCGTGTGAAGCAACCATGATACCGGAATATTCAATCCCCGTCGGACCTTTAGGAAGCCATCCCCCACGATCATAAATGGTCAAAAACGATTTTACCCAGTTGCTGGCAATGTTCGGAGTTGCTAATTCCCATAGCTGATTCAGATTCCAAAACGTATTCCAGAAGGCATCGGAGCCATAGACCGGCGATTTTGGATCCTTCACTTTTGCAATTTGTTCACATGGATCCACGAACTTTCCATTCACATCACTCCAAATAGTACGGGCACAATAGGATCGATACATATTCGTGTAAAACTTAATTTTATTGGCTTTAGTCCCACCCTGAACTTTAATACTGCTCAATAACTTATTCCAGGTCTCACGTGCATGTTTTCGGGTCGCATAGAAATTCCATCCAAATGGACCAGATTCTTTTTTCAGGTTAAGTTCAGCCTGTTTTATACTTACCAGAGAAATCGCGGTTTTGACTTTGATGACCTCTCCCTTATGTGTCGAATAATTTAAAAAAGCCCCGACATCACCACGTCCATGAATGGAATACGTATGATATAGCACACGTTTGCCCGACCATCCCCCGAATGAGCAGAAAGGTTTGCTGAATTTGGCTACGAAATAAACCGTATACTCATTGTCCAATCCCGAATACCCATCAAATGTTTTTTGTTTGGAAAACCCGACGATTTCGGTGTTACTGACTTTTCGAATTGCCGCCCAGTCCACGTTAAAATTATATTCGGCGGGAAATTTGAGTTTGAATAATATGCGAGCGGTATCTGCTTTGGGAAAGGTGTATCGTTCAAAACCGGTATGAGTTGTCGTGGTTAATTCTGCACGAATATGATAATCATCAAGTGTAACCGCATAATATCCGGGAGAGGCCACTTCCGTAGAGTGATGAAAACGTGATCGAAAACCACTGTCCGGCTTTTGGGGATCACCAGGATTAGTCATCAGTTTTCCGGTAACAGGCATAGTTAATAATCCGGCCATAGCCCAGGAATGAATATGACTAAATCCACCGATACTGTGGATATTGTACTCATACCCTCCTTTCCAAACCTGACCCTGATTATCGGGACTGAGTTTCACCATACCAAACGGCATGGTAGCGCCTGGGAATAACATCCAGCGAGAATTATGTGTGCCAATTAATGGATTCACATAATCCACCGGTTGTTTCTTCTTATTTTGAGCTTTTAAGGAAACAGGAAGGGCTAATAAAATAGCAATTAGGAAAATGTAGCTTCTTTTCATAATGAAAACCCTGATTCATTTTTTTCATCTTTGACAAACGCTTTGATAACTTTCACTTCATTTTGCACCTGATTGATCAAAGTGTATGTTCCGACTGCAGCAGGTATCACAAACGTTTCCGCATAATGGATGATCTGCTCATTTTTGCTGGTTCTAACGACTACGCAATCACCTTCCACAAGATTCAGAATATGGCATTTCCCTTCCGTTTTAACTTCGATATGATTTTTAAATTCCAGTCGATGGATATCATAAAAATGCTCCGGATGAGTTGGTAAATGAACCATTCGTCCGTCTTCCCACTCTTTAATTATTTCTGGTTTTGATAATAACTCTCGCTTAACCATTTCACCTTTTCGATCAAACCGTAAGTTTTGGAATGCCCGCTCAATGTTGATTGGACGTTTTTTACCATTCAGGTCCAAACGCAGCCAATCATACATTTTGAAGGTAAAGATATACGGCGTATTACTGATTTCCAGTACTAAATTGTTTTTCCCGGAACAATGAATGGTGCCGGTAGGTATCAGAAAAAGATCATGACGAGATGCGGAAAACGTTTGCACATAACGTTCTACGGGAACCGGTTCGCCCGTTCGGTAACTATTCTCCAGATTATTTCGAAATTCTTCTCTATCGATCGAATCCTGAAAACCAAGATAAACCCTGGCGCCCTCCTTACAATCCATGATGTAGTAGGTTTCATCTTGCGTGAAGTTCTCCCTAAAGTTTTCCTGTATAAATGATTTGGAAGGATGACATTGGAGCGATAAGTTTCCTCCATCAAAAGTATCCAAAAAATCAAAACGAATAGGAAATTCGTTACCGAAACGTTCTGCTGACTTACCTAAAATCGCCTCATTATCCGTAAACATGAGATAATCGAAAGAGGCTTCTAACAAAATTTTATGGTTTTCAAAAAGGACGCCATTTTCAGGTACAATCAGTTCAAACGACCAGGCATAATTCGGAGGTGATTCCGGTAATCCTTTTATCTGTTTTCTCAACCATTGCCCCCCCCAAACGCCAGATTCAAACCAGGGACGTACGCGAATCATTTCATGAGTTTGTTCTTCTAATGATTGACGAAAATCAGCTCCCCCCATCCAGGTTATTTCATCTTCACGCTGCTGATCAACAAATACTTCCAAATACGGTAAAAGCTCTTGCTTATGTTTATTCAGGACCACCCAATCGACAAAATAAAATCGTTTATATTGCTCTTTAGCGGGGATCGGTATCATCATACCTAAATTACACAAACCACTGGCACGTGACCGATACTGGATTTCATTTTTAGGAACATCCACGTAAATCAATGATCCCTCCCATTCGGCTAAAGCGGCACCCGAACCGTAAATAATGTTAATTCCATTTTTTGCAGGTTTAATTTCGCTAAGTGCTTCCTGATCAAAAAAATCGATAAGTGCACCATTAAATTTCTTACCAAATACCGGATCATCTCCTCCCAGAAAAGGTTCCAGCATTGTGTTAATTTCTCTCTCACATTTCCAGGCTGCATCGACACAATACCAGTTTGCAGTAATTCCTTTAGCATTCAGATAATCATTTAATCTACCGACCAATTTATCCCAATAAATCCCGGAAAAACCATCAATGATTACCTTTTCCTGTTTTGCAATCCATTCGGCCAGTTGCTCATAACCGATATTAATAGGTTTGGAATCGACCTTGAATGTAGGATACCTATCATAGGATGAAGGATAATAGGTCTTTTTTACAGGAAGCACCGACTGTTCCGAATTTCTTCGTGATTTATTTCTCTGATCAGATCTATTTTGTGAATCCACATGTTCAACCGCACCTTTGATGGCATATCTTGAGGTATTATCCATTATTTCAATAACGTATTTATGATGTCTTTGCTGTAGTTTTCGCAAAAAAGGCAGCTTAAAATATTCATACGCCTTGAAAATATTACCACCCAAAACGACTCGATCCATCGTAAACATTTGGTAAACCTTATCCATCAACCCAGCTAAATTCTCACCAAATTCATTAAATATTGTTTTAATAAATGGATCTTCATCGTACTGATCCGACATATCTTTAACATTTTTAACCGGATCTAAAAAACGTTCGGCCGATTCATTATAACTATCAACTATCCAGCGGGAAGAAAAGTAATCTTCGGTAACACCATCCTTAAACGGCAATTTATATAAATACCCCTCCGGTGGAATGGTTTCTTTATCCGTAATTAATCCTTCATTGGCAAAGAAAGCCGAACCCAAACCTGTACCAATTGTCAGTCCCAAAACTTTCTCATTAATCCATCCAAAGGAATAAATCGATCCCAGAAGAAAACTACGGGCATCATTAATAAACTGAATAGAATCTGGTGTCAGATTAAAGTGTTTTTTCAAACGATTAAAAATAGAGTAGCGCACATCCCTGCCAAAAAGATGACCATATTTATGAGATGTACGCATTGCGGAAATACCTTTATCGTATTGAAATGGTCCGGGTAACGCAATTCCAATTCCTTCCAGATCATAAATATTCTGATGTTCGCAAATAGAAATAATAGCATTTACCCATTGATCAAAGATTGTTTTTTCATCAGCATCACAATCTGTTGGAAAAGTTTGAACAGGATAAACGTGAATATTATGAGTTTCTTTATGTACGATACCTCCGGAGATATGTGAACCACCAATATCTAAACCCAGAAAAGTATTGTCCATATGTTTAAACATTATTTAATTTGTGCAAATTTACAGATTTACTGTTGAATCGTAACTGTTTACTTAACCTGACCGCCTTGAAAACGAGTAAACAATAAATGATTTCAACATAAGATATCCATTTTACCTTTAACCCGGATTATTCACCAAGAAATTAGTGATCAAGGCGCTCCGAAAGCTTTCGGAGCAACGCAAAGCACGGCCCAATTTCGCAGCTTTTTTAGCGTCCTCAAAATCGAGGATCAGTTTATTTTTTATAAGTTCTTTAAATTACAATATGATACGTATTACTTCTTATTGGTTACATGAATAATTCGGGTTAATATATTGTATTGCTCCTAAGCGAAGTTAAATTCAACTTATTTTTTAGAAGGTTATACAAAACCGTTCTTTTAGGTATAATTAGTAATATTATCTGAAACCCCATTGAAAAAATTCAGTTATAGAACATACTTTTTTAATATATACATTATCGGGAATAAATCAGGTTATTTTTTTAGCTATTACGTTTTATATCAATGGAATAAGTAAATTTATCACCACGATAATAACCAAGATTATATTCGATTATCCGGTCCCCCGCATCGTATACCAATCGCTTACGAAACAACACCGGAGAATCTTTGGGGATGTTAAGTTTAGTTGCCATAAACCGACTCGCATTCATAGCCTTTAACTCTTCTTTTGAACGACTTGGATAAACTTTCAGATCCTGTTCCAGGATTTTATATAGCGACCGGTTAAAATCCTCATCACCCGTTAATCCTATCCTTGGATGAAACCAGGAAATAAAATACACGAAAGGTTCTTTATTATCACCTCGGATTCTCACCAGTTTTACCAATTTAGTACCTTCTTTAATTTTAAAAATAGATGACAATTCGGAATCCGCTTTTTCCTTATGAACCCGAACGAGGTAATTTTTAAACAATACTCCGCGTTTCATCATCTCTTGTGTAAAACTGTGCCACTCATCCAGTTTAGTTGTAATAGTATGAGGTGCCACAACCGTACCAACTCCCTTTTTTCGTATAAGAAGACCTTCCAGGACAAGTTTATAAATGCCTTGTCTTACAGTATTTCGGGAAACACCAAGCCAGCTTGCCAGATCCTCTTCTTTCGGTATTTGTTCGCCTTCTCCGTATTCCCCGTTATCGATCATTTTGCGTAACGCATCCTCAATTTGTTTATAAAGCGGAATAGGAGAACTGTGATCTATCTTTACTCTAATCAAAATTTAATAATATCTATGCATGGAAATAACACCATCAGTTCAATGTACGGTACCTTAACAATTATCATTATGTTGAATTCACATTATTAATGCTACAGCATTGTGTAAAAAAATATAATCATTGATGCACTTTTAATGATAAATGCAATTATTCTCATTAAACAACCCGACATTGACTCCTGTTATATAATGGGGAACAATATCTTAGCATTATTTAATAACTCCTCCCAATTACATGTTTTTTCATAATAAACATTTGGAAAATTTCCTTATAAAAAACGGAAGATAATTTAATTCCCAATTTTGGGGTCTATAAATTTTCTGTATAAAAAAACATTTATTAATCTTGATTACGTGACATCCATTTTCTTATCGTCTTACGTATTCCTTTCTTCCGGGTAGAGCGGTTCGTTGCCTCCCCGCTCCCCCACAGATCCGTACGAGCAGATTTCCCGCATACGGTTCCTCTGCTTATGGTTTCGCTACCTGTTGGACCGGTTTACACCGTCCTCCGGTATCCAAACCGCTAT
>DATFMK010000325.1:0-3165 GCA_035267005.1 Balneolales bacterium | reverse complement strand
TGTATCTGCAATCAACATAAATGCGCAATTCCCGCACAAGCTCGCGTTAATTTGTCAGAAGTCTGGGGCGAAATTTATACAGATTAGCTCTGATGTTGTATTTGACGGTAGAAAAGGTGAATACACCGAGCTTGACAATGTCAATATCTCTGATTTGTACGGTATGACTAAGTTCCTTGGTGAAGTTAGCTACCCTAATTGTATAACCATGAGAACATCTATTATAGGTCATGAACTGGTTGGAAAAACCAGCATAGTTGAATGGTTTCTTTCCCGGAAGGGAAAAGTTCGCGGTTATACCAGAGCGATATATTCCGGTTTCCCGACAATAGAATTGGCAAGGATTATTAGCGACTATGTTATGCCAAAAAATAATCTAACCGGGATATATCATGTTTCTTCAACCCCCATAACAAAATATGAACTTTTACAATTGATCGCTGACAGGTATAAGAAAAAAATTAAAATTGAACCTTCTGATGAAGTCGTTCTTGACCGATCTCTCGATTCTACGGCCTTTCGATCTCTAACCGGATATACACCGCCATCTTGGCCGGAGTTGATAAATAAAATGTATCTTGATTATGTTCAAAACAAAGGGAGCATATATGTTTAATCTAAATAATAAGAAGATTCTTATTACCGGCGGTACAGGTTCAATGGGAATGACTTTTGTACTCAGGATGCTCAATGGCGAGTTTGGAACACCCAAAAAAATAATCGTTTTTTCAAGAGATGAAGCCAAACAGCATGCCATGCGGATGGCCTATCTGAATAAGACTGTCTCCACCGAGGAGGTAATTTATCGCAACTTCATGAATGTTCTTGAATTCCGGATAGGTGATGTGCGCAACTATGCGGATGTTTGCTCCGTTGTTCGGGATGCGGATATTGTTGTTAATGCGGCGGCTATGAAACAAGTCCCGACATGTGAATATTTTCCTCTCCAAGCTGTAATGACCAATTGCATCGGTGCTTCAAATATCGTTCGCGCAATTAGCGAAAATAGATACCCGGTAGATACTGTTATCGGCATAAGTACTGATAAGGCATGTAAACCGATTAACGTTATGGGAATGAGCAAATCTATTCAGGAACGAATCTTTATCTCGGCAAACATTCTTGTTCCCACAACTCGCTTTATATGTGTACGTTATGGGAATGTTCTTGCTTCTCGGGGTTCTGTGATACCGTTGTTTCATGAGCAGATCAGCAATGGCGGTCCGGTAACCGTTACAGTTCCCGCAATGACGCGATTTCTTTTGAGTTTGAATCAGGCGGTAGATACGGTATTTGCGGCATTACTTTATGCACAGCCAGGGGAGACTTTTGTCCCTGATGCTCCTTCTGCTACCGCAATGAATATCGCCAAGGCACTCATTGGCGAACGCGAAATTGAGATTGAAATTACAGGTATTCGCCCGGGCGAAAAAATGCATGAAATTATGATTTCTGAAGAGGAGATTAATCATTGTGAGAAGAGAGGAGGCTATTACGCGATTCAGCCGATGCTGCCCGAGTTGTGTGATAGTAAAGACCGGCGACAAAATGTCCTGACATCGGAATTCAGTTCTGCGGATAGAGTCCTGGATCTCGAAGGCACGGCTGCTCTTCTTAAAAATCACCGTCTAATGGTAGAAGATGTAAATTTTCAGAATAGTGGGGAATTGCTTCGCTAATTTATAAAGATAAAATATCCAAATAACGTGATCTTTATTGCTGATAAATCAAGGAGGTTGTAGTGCCAATAACGGATAAACCAATAGGAAACTTTGTCCGCCGTAACACCTGCCGATTTTGTCATGGTACTAATTTAGTTAAGGTGCTGGATTTTGGCAATGTCCCTTTAGCCGGCGGTTTTCTAAATGAAAAAGATTTTTCCAATGAGAAATACTACCCACTGGATCTCAACTTCTGTCAGGATTGTTATCTAGTTCAGGTGAGTAACATCGTTTCGGGTGAGGTTCTATTTCAGGAAAATTATTTCTTTTTTTCTTCGGCGATCAGCACATTGGTCGAACATTTTGAAATGTTTGCACAGGAAATTTATGCTCGTTTCTTGAAAGGATTATCTCAACCTTCAGTATTAGAGATCGGATGCAATGATGGTGTCTTACTCAAACCGTTATCAGATTTGGGTGTACGCGCCATCGGTGTTGATCCAGCGGGAAATGTTGTAAAATTGATTGATTCAAAAAAAATTACGGTTATCAATGATTTTTTCACTGAAAAACTTGCTGGTCAGATAAGAGAAAAGTGCGGTATGCTTGATGCCGTGTTATCAAGCTATTCCTTTGCCCACATCGACGACATGGTTGATATCATGAAAGGAATAAAAATATTACTCAAAGATTCCGGGATATTTATATTTGAAATTTACTACTTGGGCACCCTCATCGATGAGATGCAGTACGACATGATTTATCATGAGCATATGAGCTATTATTCGCTAAAGACATTAATGCTTTTTTTAAAACGATTTGATATGGAAATATTTGATGTCAGGTATATTCCGGGAGTCAGATCCGGATCAGTGCGCTTCTACGCAAGAAATATTGGGAAAAGGAGTGACCAAATTACATCTGCCGTTACGGATATGGTTCAATATGAAGAAGATAAAGAATTCGATAAGATTGAAATTTACTCCGAGTATGCGGAGAAGGTAAATGCAACAAAGGACCAACTTTTGGACCTGCTTAACCGCTTAAAAAATAAGGGCAAGACAATTATCGGGTATGGTGCATCCGGTAGAGGAACAACCATCATGAACTATTGCGGTATTGATGGGAAATATCTGAACTATATTGTTGATGATGCGCAGGCCAAACAGGGTTTCTTCACGCCAGGCACCCATGTGCCAATTAAATCTTGGGACTTTACGTTAGAATCTCAATTTCCTGATTACATTCTACTATTTGCCTGGGCTTTTACCGATGAAGTTATCAAAAAAAGACAGGATTATCTCCGGCAGGGTGGTAAATTTATCATCCCGCTTCCGGAAGTTAGAATCGTGTCAGAACAAAATTATTTTGAAAGTAACGGAGAAATAGAATGAAAGTGATGACAATAATGGGTACCCGACCGGAAATGATTAAAATGTGGTCGGTATTAAAAAAGCTAGATGCTATGAACTTTGATCATATCATGGTTCATACAGGCCAGAAC
>DATFMK010000324.1:0-2589 GCA_035267005.1 Balneolales bacterium | reverse complement strand
CGCGTATGACCTAAACAATTGGTTGAGAAACCATACCTACACTCTTATGGATCCTGAACCCCGTTCAGGATGACCTCGTTTAGGGGCTTTGAATTGGTTTGAGAACCCCTGCCAAAAGCCTCCGCCTTTCCCCACTGACGTCATTCCGGACCCCGCAGGCTGTGTCATAATAATAAATCAAACTTATGTGACTTAAATAATTTAGGTGCTTCGCGCAATAACGTTCTGCTTACCCACTCTCAACCTCTCCCTTTCACGGATAAATCCGCGACAGGGAGAGAGGCTCTTCAACAAATTTCCAAAACACTTAAAAAATTTAGGTACCTTGCCGCATGCATCGTTATTTTTTCACAGCCCCCCCGATCCGGAATCTTGTTGTTAATGGCTATGACTTTTTTAAAAGGGTAACTGTGACCCCGCTTATGACCTGAATAATTGGTTGAGAAGCTATTACGATGCTCTGCGTCCTTTTAATTTTTGCTCTCAACACTAAAATCTTTTTTCCTTTATATAGCGGAATATGGCCAAATGTGACGAATTTGCAATAGAATTATTTAAGTCCGACAGACGCTTAGCGAAAGTGCATTAATTCACCCGATGAATTCCCGTTCGATTTACATGGCCTACATATCTGCCTAAAATTTTTACTTCCTCAAAAACGTCGGGTTCGATAGAAATGGCATTATACTCTTCATTGGCCGGTTCCAGACGCAAACCATCTTTATCAAAATAAATACGTTTTAAGCTCGTCTCACCATTATACAATACGGCTCCGATATCCCCGTCACTTACATCTTTATCTACCAGCAGGACAAAATCACCATCAAAGATTCCTACATCACGCATACTCATCCCGGATACACGAAGTGCAAACATTTTATCCAGATTCGGAAATAACTTTTCAAGAGTGATCGTCCCGAGATCAGCTTCCACCGCTTCCTGAAGATAACCAGCGGTGATAATCCCCTTTACCGGAATCCCGCCATACGTCGGTTCCTCCTCATCTTGAAAAATCTCTCTATTGATATCATATTCTTCCTCATTCGACTTGATCAGATAACCTTTTTTCAACAATGCCTTAATATTTTGAGTCACACTGTTGGGAGATTTATATTTGAATCTATCGGCAATCTCACGGTATGTTGGCCAAATATTGTTTTCTTTTTTGTATTCTACGATGAAATTAAAGAATTTCCTTTGTTTTCGAGTAAGTTGTGCGTGATCCATTTGTTATCCATGGTTTACTGTGTGATATATGTGTATAGATATCAAACCTTGATCAAAATTGCAACCTAAAAATGTATAAAAATTCTTTGCTATCTCATTTTTCCAAATGGACTTATATCATTGTGCTGCCGCTTTGTTTCGCGTGCCGCACTGATAATTTGTCTATGGCTGCTCCTCATAAGGCTATACATCTTCCATTTCCGAAGGGATATAAAGGATTATACAAAGCTATTTCGATCAGGAACGCTAACAAGATTCTCACTTACACAAAAAGCAACGATCTATTAGTCCGGAATCAGGCCTGGCGAGCTATGTACGTAACCCCAATAAATACCGACAAATTATTTAATGTAGTTACTGCCAGCGGTGATCCCTTAGCCTGGTTTGCATTAAGCGGACATCATCTTCATAAATCACAACTGCGAGATCTTGAAAAACTCTGGAGCAGCAGACCAAAATTTCGAACCGGAATCAGTCTGGTTTTAGGCGAGCCAGGGGATCAGAAATCGTTACATTTTCTATACGCACATCTCAATGATACTCAACATAAAAAAGAAGAATATGACACTATCCTGGCTATCGGCCGGCTCATGCTGAAATTTCCGCTTTCCCAAAAGCAATACCAATCGATGTTGCATGCCGCTCTGACTATGGGGCAGCCAACCCTTCAGCAGGCTTACCTTTATGCTTTTTACCGGAGCAAAAAGAATTGGCTAACCAACACCCTTGTTCAAAATATTACAAAAGCCTGGAAAGTCAAAAGCACTCATTGGTCCCGTTTAACCCGTCAGATGCTGGTTCATATCATGGCTAAAGACAGCACCAAACAATTGTGGCATCTCATTCAGCCCAATACTATTAAGGGAATGGATGTCAATATGTCCATAGAGCTGGCCAAATCCCTGCGATATTACCCTTTTGATAAACAAACCACTCCCTATTATGTAAAGCTGCTCGACTATCCCAATTCCCGGGTTAAGGATCAAACAATGCAAGTTCTCACAGAGAAAAAATGGTCGGATTCTTTAATGGCAGATCGTCTGTCTCAGATTATGGATCATACTAAAAAGACCAATCCGCGTTTATATCTCGATGCTTTGAACCTTGTATCCCGATTTCAGCCGGATATTCTCAAAAAGAATACCCCCTATTTAAAATATTCGATTCAACATTTCCCTTACTTATCCGATCTGGCGATGCGATTATTGAGAAAGACTATGAATCGTACAGATTACATCAAGTATCTGATGCAACAAACGCTAAATGATGATGTCAGAATTGCGGAGTCGGCAGTTACTTCATTACGTAATAAATGGAATCGATTACCGGACCATGAAAAATCGATTTGGGTCAACCCATTTA
>DATFMK010000323.1:0-6698 GCA_035267005.1 Balneolales bacterium | reverse complement strand
TTTAAATTAATAAAAGTGAGACCAATAAGTTGCATTTTGTCGTCTGTTAGCAAGCTCTCTCCCTAATGTTAGGGAGATTGTCCCGAACACTTTCGGGAGTTGGAGTGGGTAAGATAAGCGTTGATAAAGCCCCTTAACAATTCCATCGATTTTGATATTAACCTGAGTTCGACATAA
This sequence comes from Balneolales bacterium, assembly GCA_035267005.1. GTDB lineage: Bacteria > Bacteroidota > Rhodothermia > Balneolales > DATFMH01 > DATFMH01. The sequence goes on along the minus strand of DATFMK010000323.1, from coordinate 6,521 downwards.
AACCTCTTAAAAACAGCGTTTTGAAATGAATAGATTACTTTGAAGATTTCTCCCTCCGGTCGAAATGACGCGTATGGACGATGATGAAGTTGATGGTTATCAAACATTAAACAAAGGTGTCATCTCGAAACCTTTTTTTGGGTGAGAGATTTTCCAAACGTGGATAGGAAACAGCATAAGTCTATAATTATCTCTAACTCACGTTATTTATTAATTGTAGAAGGCTATGCAAAACCGTTCTTTTGCAATATCTGCATTTTCACGTCTTCGAAATCCTCGAATCCCGAAAGCATTCGGGATGCTGCGGTTTCGAAGTCGTTCAAGCTTTGATCTTGAACAAAATCCCGGGTTTTGCAAAGCCTTCTTGTATTGATAATTGTTATAACAAAGCTTTTTACCATAAAAAATTTACTATTTGTCTCTAATCATATAAATAATATTTTTCAGACAACTTTTTGAATGTTGATATATCCTGATTCAAATACGACCGTATATCGGAATATTTAAAATGTTTCGTGAACATTTTACGAATGTTAGAAGTACCCATCACTTTATCGAACATCTTAATACGTGATTTTGAAGCTTTTTTAAATGGATTTTTACCAGGATATAATTCATGATTGATCTGCATCAAATAAAACTGTAAACTCATCAAATTAACTTTTTTATAATTAATGATATAAACCTGTACCCCATTTAGTATCTGTCCTTTATGAATTCCATAATAAGCTTTAAATGTGGTTGGTCGAAACATCACACCGGGCAGATGCAGAGCATTCATTTTATGAGCCACTTCCATTCCATCCATCCAGGTAGCCGCCAGCATTTGAAAAGGCAAGGTATAGCCAACGCCCTCGGAAATCACCCCCAATTCACCAAGAATTCCGGTACCGACATAATACATCGGTGTGTCTTTATGCGGAATATGAGGGGAAGTTGGTACCCATGGCAAACCGGTATCTTTAAAAGTCATTTTACGATGCCAGCCCTTCATTTTAATGACTTTCAAATCACACTTTTTCCCTCCGGGCAGCATCCCTTCATTATTAATCAAACGTGCCAATTCGCCTGTTGTCAAGCCATACACATAAGGTATCGGGTATTCACTGACAAACGAGAAATATCCTCTGTGAACGATACTTCCTTCTATTTTTTCTCCACCTAACGGATCAGGTCGATCCAGTACATAAAACTCCAACCCGTTATTGGCCGCTGCTTCCATCGCCAACCCTAAAGTACTGATGTATGTATACGATCTCACCCCGATATCCTGAATATCATAAACTAATGCGTCCAGCCCTTTTAACATTTTTTTTGAAGGTTTTCGCGTTTTACCGTACAAAGAATAAACCGGTAAATGAGTGACCGGATCAACAGATCCCGTCACATGCTTTCCAGCCGACTCCGTCCCTCTGATTCCGTGTTCCGGACCAAATAATGCCACCAAATGAACATTTTTAGTACGATTTAGAATATCAATTGTAGATTTGAGGTTATGATCGACACCAGTTGCATTTGTAATCAAGCCTATTCGTTTCCCCTCCAGCTGTTTGAAATGTTCACTTCGCAAAACTTCTATTCCTGTCATTACTTTAGGATTCTCCGTCTTATTTTGAGCAGAAGCGCTATTCATAATAAAAAAGAATAAAAAGGCTGATAAAAAAATATTTTTCATATTAATAAAGTGAAGTTTTACAGTTGTTTAAAAATGATTGTTCGTCCCTCTTTTATATTTATCTTGCACAATAAGCAAAACATCCTGATAAATAACTATTGGGATTATATTCTCTAACAAATTTTTATAAAATTACAATAAAATCTCGATTTTGAACAAACTAAATACATTGAATTTTAGTGATTTAACTCAATTTACACTCCAAGATAAAATCGGACAAATGCTCCTGATAGGATTTCGGGGTTTACAACTTGAAGAGGGAAATCCGATCTTTAGAGATATTACAGAAATAGGTATTGGAGGAGTTATTCTTTTCGATTATGATGTGCTGCTTAACAAAGCCGGTCGAAATATTGAATCTCCCGATCAGGTTCGCTCTTTACTTACTTCGCTTCAGAAATTAGCTAACCTTCCACTTTTATTGTCCATTGATCAGGAAGGCGGGAATGTTAATCGTTTAAAACCGGAGTACGGATTTCCGGATTCCATGTCTCATCAAAAAATAGGAGAAGTGGATGACCTGGAATTTACCAGTAAGCAAGCAGGAATAATTGCACAAACCTTATCAGGAATAGGTTTTAATTTAAATTTTGCACCGGTTGTCGATCTAAACCTGAATCCCCAAAATCCTATTATTGGTGGAAAAGAACGTTGCTTTTCGGATAATCCCCAAAAGGTAACGGAACACGCATCAGCTTACATCAAAGCGCATCGCAGGTATAATGTTATTTCTACAGTTAAGCATTTTCCCGGTCATGGCAGTTCTAAAGATGATACTCATTTGGGTATGGCAGATGTAACGGATACCTGGAAAGATATCGAGATAACCCCTTATCGAAATCTTATCAATCAGGGATTATGTGATATGGTGATGACGACTCACATCTTTAATGCCAATCTCGATTCCAAATATCCCGCTACCCTGTCTCATACCATTCAAGCCGGAATTTTAAGGGAGCAATTGGGCTACGATGGAGTTCTCATCTCCGATGATCTGCAAATGAAAGCGATTGCGAATCATTTCTCATTGGACGACGCTGTTCGTTTATCAATAGATGCCGGTGTGGATATTCTCACATTGGGAAATAATACTGCCTATGAGCCAGAAAAAACGCATGAAATGGTAGACATCATATCCGATCAGGTTAAAAAAGGAAATATTTCTGAATCTCGAATTGATAAATCTTTTGAGCGTATTATGAAGCTCAAACAACGATTTTTAAAATTTGATATATGATAATTTATAGACTGATTTCAATTCATTTCTACATACAGGAGAATGGCATTGCTCTAAAAAAGATATGTATAAAAAAACAAGGCACTGCCTTATCTTGCAGTGCCTTTTAATCCTGAATATATTTAGAACAAATAATTATTTAACAATCAGTGTACCCTTCATTCCAGCCATATAGTGTCCGGGAAATGTACATAGATATACATATTTTCCGGATTTTCGGGGTACCGTAAATGTTACTGAATCTGAGTGACCACCAGCGACTAATCCCGTATGTGCAATGATTTCATTTTCTACGCTTGGTGCGATATAACCGTTACTTTTATGCTGAGAAGATTTATTGGCGACTTGTTTTGGATTCGCATTTTGTTTTAATAGTACCCAATCGTGCGACATCGAATTAGCCGGTAATTTACTATGATTATGAAGTATTATCTTCATTTTTTCTCCCGGCTTGGCTATAATACTTTTCAATCGATATAATGTCTGGCCATTATTCCCTTTAACTTTTTTTCCAACCTTCAATCCCGGTTGTTTACTGGTAACATTAAATTTCATTCTATTGGTACCAACAATGTTGATCGTCCGTACATTTTGTGCATATGTGACGGAAACACCAGCAAAAAGTAACGCTACGAATAGCCCTATGGTCTTTGAAAAAGATTTTAATGAATTCATTTTTCCATCCATTTGATATTCTTAATTCTTGTTTGAATACTTGTAACCGATTGAGCCGTCTAAACTTCACTACCCAATCTATAATATCTATATTCTACAACTCATAGGATGGGAAAATGTTATATTTTGAACAATGATCTGTGGTGAATGGAATTTTAATGTTGCGAAAACAAGACGATGGGCCCCATACCACCTACGATAAATAAAATGGGAAATTATTAAAACTTAAATCGATAATTGTAATTTTTATTCATCATTACGATTTGTGAACAAAGATTAATGATTTCAGCTCCCCGATCTCAATTAGGACACTTTATTTGATATTATTTTCTTTCTTTAGCTTTAGCTATGGCTTCACGTACGCTACCGTGTTTTAAGAGTAATTTATTTGCTGTTTCGTAATCTATCTCCGGTAATGCGTCCATGATCATGCGTGTTCCCCGGTCAACGAGCTTTTCATTGGTTAACTGCATATCGACCATTTTGTTATCTTCTACCCGACCGAGTTTAATCATCACACTGGTACTAATCATATTGAGGGTTAATTTCTGAGCAGTGCCGGCTTTCATCCGGGTACTTCCGGTTACAAATTCAGGTCCGACAGGAACTTCGATGGGATAATCAGCTTCTATACTAACAGGAGCTCCAATATTACAGGTTATGGCACCTGTAATAATTCCGTGTTCCTTACATCGCTTGATAGCTCCAACAACATAAGGAGTTGTTCCGGAAGCCGCGATACCGATTAACACATCTTTCGAATTGATTTTATATTCCTGAAGATCGAGCCAGCCTCGTCCGGGATCATCTTCGGCAAATTCCTGTGCTTTTCTTATCGCACTATCCCCACCAGCAATGAGTCCGATAACCATACCTTCTTCTGCACCAAATGTTGGGGGTAATTCAGATGCATCTACAATCCCCAGGCGTCCGCTTGTTCCGGATCCAATGTAAAACAATCTCCCCCCGCTTAACATTTTGTCTACAACAACATCTACTAATTCTTCTATCGCCGGTATTGCTTTTTCGACGGCAAGTGGGACCGTTTTGTCTTCTTTATTAATGTTGATCAATAATTCCCGGGTCGACATCTTTTCAAGATGCCGGTATTTCGAGGCTCGCTCTGTAATTTTTTCCATCTAATATTACTGCTTATTTACCTTGTTTTGATGATAATTTATCAGTTCTTCCATTGGGCTTTGTATCACTTTACCCAGCTTCAAAGCTTTTGAAGTTAAAATTTCCTCCAACAAATGTTTATAAAAAAAGGCAATCGATCCGACAAAACTGATTTCTAAATCATGACACTGATTATAATTAATAATTTGCCGATCAATAAACTCCGTAAATGAAATTTTTATCAAGTTTATGATGAATGGATGTTCCTTAAATTCACTGCCAAAACGGGAGAATTCCGAGACAAAACGGTTGGCATGTGGTTTATTATAGATATTCTCTAAAATAACGGGGCGGGACATATTGTATCTTTTCTCTAATTCCCGCTTTAAATCCTGTGGCATTTCACGGTAATAGTAACTTTGAATAATCCTTTTCCCGATATGAGCACCACTTCCCTCATCACCTAAAATAAATCCCAATGGCGGAATGTGATCGATAATCTTTTCTCCATCATAAACACAAGAATTAGAACCGGTGCCAAGTATACAGGCAATACCTTCATTTTCTCCACAACAAGCCCTTGCCGCTCCCACTAAATCTGAATTTATTTCTGTCTTTACGTTTTCCCCAAATAAATCACACAGAGCTTGTGATATGACTTTATTTTTATTCTGATCTGTACAACCGGACCCGTAAAAGTAGACATTAGAGACGTGTGTCATTGCAGATATTGAATTGAGTTTAGATTCGACAATTTGACGCACACTCTCTCTTGTATGATAATATGGATTTAATCCCTCTGTATGAAAAGGAATTTTGTGTCCATCTTCATCAATAAAAATCCAATCCGTTTTTGTGGATCCGCTATCTGCAATTAAGAAATTCATGAATTGATCAGTTAATTTAATCCATTAAATTATGGCGTCTAATTATGGGTTAAGACTTTACAATACCGATAACACAGATATTGTGCAAAAAGACGATTTTTCATAACCATCATTCATTTAAGATATTTTAAAATGGCCTTCATTGTTATATCACGATCTTTTTGTCCCAATATCGTCTCAAATGGAAATCCAAATGCAACAACATGATAGGTGCCTTTAAACCCAACCGCGGCACTAAATCGATTTTCCCGATATCGTAATATAACATGCGAGAGCTGTTTATAAGGAATAATCGCATCTGGTGCCACGACTGTATAAATTTTGGGATTATGAGATGTATTAAAATTGAAATGGCTCATCTCGGGCATAAAAGTAGAATCGGGAGCGAATACGGTACCTTGTTTATCCGCATAATTGGTATCGAGCTTATATTTTAAGACATGGGTTGCAAACGCAACATCAGTACTATCCGATGCACTGTTCCTGAATAAATCGGAAGCGACATACGCGCCCGATACGAATAAATTTCCTCCGGCTTTACAGTAATTTTTTATATCTGTTTCCAGCTTTTGTGGAAATGTTTTAAATCGATAGTCATGTAAAGAATCCTTTTCCCCTTCAAAAATGTCTGGCTTGGTACGTTTTTGTTCACCCAAAATCAGATCAACATATCTGTAACTACCCAAATCTATATTTCCATTCATGACGGCCGATTCGCTTGTTGAGACGAATGAGTACCCCGCGTTTTTTATGGATTTTCCATGCAAATAAGGATAATTAAATGTATTTCCCTCAATAACTTTAGTCTCAAAATTGCTATGACTGGCCCCTATCCCCGGTTCATCATTTGATCGATACCTGGAATTTATGTTGAAATTATATTGGGGTCCGGTATAACTGATATTATAATGATCGGCCACACCCGGAT
>DATFMK010000322.1:0-5320 GCA_035267005.1 Balneolales bacterium | reverse complement strand
CCTGAAAGAGTTGTCCAAACCAGGAATTCCAGGTATCTCGACGGGATAGAAAAACAATATGCTTTCCGTCGGGAGTCCAGGTAACGACCATATTATCAGGACCCCAACGTGTCGGCGGACGTTGAACAACATCGGAGTGGTAGGTGAGACGAGTCACCTTTCCACCATGGGCCGGCATCGTGAAGACATCCACGTTCCCTTCATACTGCCCCGTGAAAGCAATTGTGGATCCATCGGGCGAAAAACGAGGCATCATATCATAACCTTGATCCGTTGTTAACCGGACAGCAGTGCCCCCATCACGGCTAACCCGCCATAAATTACCGGCGGCTTCGAAAACAATCGTATTTCCATGCAATGTTGGAAATCGACATAATAGCTTTTCATTTTGATTGGCTTGCTGTGCTTGTGCCTTATTTTGCATTGGAGACCAGGCAATTAGACCAATCAATAAGAAAAGAGATAATAATAGTTTTTTTTGTTTCATGTAAGATCTCTCGTTGTAATGTTAATTTTTATGGATAAATCCAGGATGACTATAATGTAACAGGTAATGTCATGATAAGAAATCTAAAAATTATTGACCAAACGGTTGTTCAATTAGTAATGAACAATATGGTATTATGATGTGATTTTATCGTTAATCCTTCTATAGATAAACCTCCTGATTAACTATTGTCTTAAAGTCGTTGTCGATGCCATTCCCGGAATCCCAATAGCGTCATTCCTGGCCACCCAACGACGTCATTCCGCCCCCCCCAACGACGTCATTCCGGGCCCCGACCCGGAATCTTGTGGTGGAAGGTACTGAGCGTTGTTTTGTTTTTAAATAGAAGGGACGTTATAGGGTTAAATCTACGGTTTGTAATCAGAGCCAACGCTTTGTCTGGATTCTGAATTAAATTCAGAAAGACGATGTATTGAGGTTGGGTTGCGGTTTGGAGATTAATTATGTGGCTTCCAGCCTTTTCCCCAACGACGTCATTCCGGGCCCCAACCCGGAATCTTGTGGTTAATGGCATTAAGCGTTATTGGCTTTTTAATTGGAAGGGATGTTTTGGGGTTTAAAACCACGGTTTGTAATCAGAGCCAACGCTTTGTCTGGATTCTGAATCAAGTTCAGGAAGATGTCGTTTTTGTATCGAAATGTTGTTTAAAAGTAAATTATCCCGGATTATTCACCAAGAAATTTTGTCGTGATCAAGGCGAATTTAAAAATGTGCATGAAACGTACATTGGTACGTTGATCAAGCATTTTTAAATTCAACGCAGAGCACGGCCAAATTTCGCAGTTATTTTTAGCGTCTTCAAAATTGAGGATCGGCTTATTTTTTATAAGTTACTTTATTTACAATATGATATGTATTACTTCATATTGGTTTCGTGAATAATTCGGGTTATCTCATTACATCCACTCAGCGGCGTAACGTAAGATAGGACGCTCCGCGTCCCCGAACGTTATAATCCTGTAATAATCCGTTCAAATCCGCAAAAATCTGTGGCAAATATTTAAGCGGCGGCTCTTTCTTTGGCCTCGATTTCGGCAACACGTTTGAAGTATTCTTTCATGGCTTTCTTGACTTTTGGAGCAAGGAGCAATGTTGAAATTATCGTTGGTATCGCCATTAAGGCGAACATCCCGTCGATGAAACTAACGGCCGCGGTTATAGAAGTGACGGCCCCCAATACGATGGAAAAAATATAAAAGTAATTATACCAGTGCTGTCTCTCAGCTCCGATAAGAAAACCGGTACATTTGGATCCGTAATACGAATAGGTGAACATCGTACTCAAAGAAAAGGTCAACACTCCCGACATCAGCACAATCGTGCCGAATGTTGGCATTACAGCCTGAAAGGCATTCAAAGTAAGCGTTACGCCGTCGTGATTGGTCGTTTTCCAGACGCCGGTCATCAGGATGGCGAGTGCGGTCATAGTACAGACCAGCAGGGTGTCGATGGCCGGACCCAACATGGCAACGAGACCTTCCCGAACAGGTTCCTTGGTTTTAGCGGCTCCATGTGCCATCGGTGCCGTTCCAATTCCAGCTTCATTTGAGAAAGCGGCTCTTCTGACGCCGGTTATGATAATTGCTCCTACAGCACCACCGGCCGCTGCTTTCCCTGAAAATGCATCGGTTACGATCAGCGAGAAATAATAGGGAATCTGATCGAAATGAATGGCAATGATATATAAAACGGAAGCCACGTAAGCGACAACCATAGCAGGAACCAGTTTTGAGGCCACTTCACCAATTCTCTTTATCCCACCAAAAATAACCAGCGAAACGACACCGGCAATAATAATTCCCAAGACAAAATCACCCCAGAAATGGGAGGAATGACTTACAAATCCGGCCGGAATCAGAACGACATCTCTTAAAATTTCGGTAAGCTGATTGGCCTGAAACATGGGTAGACATCCTAAAAAACCAGCTACAGCGAAGAATTGGGCAAGAGGGATCCATTTCTTACCGAGGCCTTCCCGAATCACATACATGGGGCCGCCTTGTAATTCACCTTTGGAATCTTTCCCACGGTACATGATGGCAAGTGTACAGGTAAAGAATTTGCTGGCCATTCCTACAAAAGCACTCACCCACATCCAAAACAATGCGCCGGGCCCGCCCATCACGATTGCTACGGCGACACCACTGATGTTGCCCATGCCCAAAGTTGCAGCTAATGCACTGGATAAGGCTTGAAAATGGTTGATATCGCCCGGATCATCCGGATCATCATATTTACCTCTCAAGACGTTAAGTGCATGTTTTAAATACCGGAAAGGCGCAAAACCCGAGTAGACCATGAAAAAGAGTCCGCCACCTAACAATAAAATTAATAGGGGCATACCCCAGGCATCGTTTCCGAATTCGACGAATATGTGATTTATAGTTTCCAGAATATTGCCGTTTATTTAGTTTAAAAGGAGATTTTCATAATAAAGAAACCATTTAAGGAAGGCAAAAATTATTATTTACCTCTTTATTGTTGAGAATTTTGATTGATTGTTTTGAAGTTATTGATAACAGTTACAGGCTAAGTTGTTAACTGTAAGTAGTGTAGACGACAGACCTCGGAGGCTGTGAAAAAATAATACTACTACCGACAAGGTACCTTAATTTTTTAATTATTTTAGAATTTTGTTGAAGAGCCTCTCTCCCTGTCGCGGATTTATCCGTGAAAGGGAGAACTTGTCCCGCATACTTTCGGGAGATTGAGAGTGGGTAAGCAAAGCGAAATTGTGCGAAGCACCTAAATTATTTAAGGAAACTGAATTTGACTTATAGTTTTTTCACAGCCTCCTCGGACGACTGACGACATTATCGTTAAGTGGCTATTATTTCAATTTTTCCATCTATGGCAATACTTAGAAAGTTGAAGTTAAAATAGTTCAAAAATTATAGACGAGATTTCTGTGGTCTGTCGTCCGTCGTCTGCGGTCTAATCCGCAAACATGGATGCATTCTTAATATCTGCCAATTTCCAGAAACTTCCATCAAATGGTTTATTTGGGAGATAATTGGTGATCCAGCGTTTATCAAGGAGATGTTTCAGGCGTAGCATCATACTACCATGAAACCAAATACCGTCCCAAATCCAGATGGCCTCTGATTGTCCGGTTGAAATGATTAAGGGATTGATAATATATGGTTTATAAGATGATAAATCTTTCGATTTGATGGCACCCGTTTCCCTTAATTGCTGAAGGGCCCGTGTGAGATTTTCTTTTAATAAGTCCCCTTGCTTTATTGCATGAACACCAATTTTTTTTATGTGTGGTTGTTTGGTGATATGTGCACAATCGCCCGCTGCAAAAATTTCCGGATAGGTGATACATTGCAAATGTTCATTTACTTTGATAAAAAGCTGATTATCAACAGGAATATCTGCATCTTTAAAAATGGGATGACCATAAGAACCAGTTGCCCAATAAATGAAATCTGACTTAATCGTTTCCCCATCACTTAAAGTGATTTGATTCTCAACGATTTCGCGTGGTTTGGTCATCAGATGGATATGAACATCTCTCTGATCTAACATATTATTGATGTACTTCGACATCTTATTTGAAAACATCGGCAGGATCGAATCAGTCATTTCAATAATATGGATGACCAGCTGTTTTTCAGCGATTTCATTTCGATACCGGCTGCTGATATTCAACGCTACTTCAACGCCTGCAGCGCCTCCGCCAATAACGGTGAGAATTTTGGTTTTATCATTATCCGACAGGTATTTCTTGAGATTCTCAATATTATAGAGCGGTTTTGTCGGTATCGACTTTTTTTGATCATAATGACCAGGGGTTCGGGAACCAATATCGAAAACCACCAAATTGTAGGCGTAGGTTTTTTCATCAGTGGTTTTTACATATTTCTTCTCGGGATGTAATTCTGATGCCATGTCTTGTATAAATCGAATACCGGTTTCTTCACACAATCGTTTCAGATCGATACGAATCTCATCCTGCTGATAAACGTCTCCCATATATTCCGGGACCATCCCGGAGTAGTAGATGAACGGATGATCATTGATCAGAGTAATCTCGACATCATTCTGTAAAATACCGGCAGGATTTTTAAGCAATGGTAACATGGCATGTCCCCCGCCAACCAGCAATAATTTAAATTTTGGTTCCATGCCAACAGGTTACACAAAAATCAAAAAAAGCACCAACCTTTTTAATGGGATTCTTAACCCGAATTATTCACCTAACCAATAAGAAGTAATACATACCTTATTGTAAATTAAATAACGTATAAAAAATAAACCGATCCTCGATTTTGAGGATGCTAAAAAGAGCTGCGACTAAATTTCTTGGTGAATAATCCGGGTTAACGCCAAAGATGTGTAGTTTGATCAATAAACAAGTGGGATATGCCATAGCATGTCCTTATAATTGTTAATTCTTTTTTTAGATCCCAAAAAGTAAAATCCCAAGAATAACCGAAATCAGTCGTGGCCAGTCGAACATGTAAAAAACACACACTAAGAAAACCACCTTAATTTTTTTAGGTAATTATAACGTGAGGTTCGATTAAGCTTATAATCTATCTACTTAATAAAAGTAGCTGTTAAATGAGATTATTCTATGACCACCGACCACCGACGACAGAGAATTGCTCTGATAGTAATTAAACATTATTTATTCTGAAAAACCGTATCATCAACGTGAGTTCGACATCGGAATCAAGTTTTATGCATCAAAACAGCTCTGTGTCGTCGATGGTCAGTCGTCCGTCGTCAAGATAGGTCATATTTTCACAGGTCGTATTCTCAATGTAATTATTACAACTCTGCGATTCTTATCCAAACCT
>DATFMK010000321.1:0-9586 GCA_035267005.1 Balneolales bacterium | reverse complement strand
CTACTTTTATTAAGTAGATAGATTATAAGCTTAAACGAACCTCACGTTATTTAGGTTTTCAATTTAATAAATATACTTTTTGGACGGCCTTACGTCTCTATGAAATGCGCCTTATTATATTCAAATATCCACAACGTTTTCGTTTTATTTCTTTGAGGTTCTCATTCCATTCTTATCCAAACTTCACGTAAATCAATGTACCCTTGTACGTTTCATGCGCATTTTTAACTTCGCCCCGATCACAACAAAATTTCCTGGTAAATAATCCTGGTTAATCAGGTAAAAAAAGAGGAGTATGATTTCCACCATACCCCTCTCTGTATTCTGATATATACGTCTATGATTCTAAGCTTTTTTCTTATCCTGCCATTTAAAGACAAGATATAAGAACGTTGGAAGAGCTATTTGCAATAACGGTACTGCAGCCAAAAATCCGCCAATCACTGCTATCGCCATAGGTTGTTGTAAATCATCTCCGGTACCAATAGCCAAAGCTAAAGGCATTAAAGCCGCAATAGCAGCCGTAGCGGTCATGATCTTTGGCCGAAATCGAGCTGATATAGCTCTTTGAAGAGCAGTTTTTACTCCATGTTCTTTGAACCTTTGTAAAAACTGCCTGCAGGTAAACACACTATTTTCCGCTATAATTCCCACAATCATAATCAGACCAGTGTAACTTCCAACATTTAACGGTATTCCGGTAAAATAGAGTGCGAGAATCGCTCCGGAAATCCCTAAAACGGCAATAAACAGGATAATCAGTCCAATCCTAATATCCCGGAACAGAAAGAGCATGACGGTTAACACGAGCATGGCTGCCAGTATCATGATCATCAGTAATTCATGGAAACTTTGCTGCTGTTTAGCATAATCACCAGATATTGCGTAATGATAACCTTTAGGCAAATGTAGATTTTGTCTTAATTCTTTTTTAATGGCTTTTACCGTACTACCCAAATCGCGATTACTCAAGCGGGAAGTCACGGATATCATCTCCTGTAAATTCTGTCGATCGATCTCGGTACTACCTTTATTAATCTTAATTTTTGATACCGTTGCTACAGGAATTCTGGCTCCATTATGTAACAGGACATCGGCTTTCTTCAGATCATTAATATTGTACCTCATACCATTTGGATAGATCATCCGAATGGGAGTGGTTTGATTTTGTTCTAATACATCACCAACAACCACACCACTCAGCTGCGTTTGAAGCTGTAAATGCAAATTGGCCGGCGTCAGATGAAATGAACCCAGCTCAGCTTCTTTAGGTTTTACCCGAAAAGACGGTCCTGCCACAATGATACCATTAAACACATCAGCTGTACCTCGAACCTTTTTCAGAAGTGTAGCAATTCTTTCAGCGTATTTATGTAAAGTGGCCGTATTATTACCAAATAAATTAATCTCTATCGGCTGTGCATGCTGCTCCGTAAGATCACCAAGCCGGTCGGCGATAACCTGACCAAAATCTACATTAATAGAAGGTACCGTCGCCGCAATACTCCTTCTAAGTTGATTAATCACATCATCAGTTGTCACATTCCGATTATTTTTGAGCTGAATGAGGTAATCTCCCCTGTTGGGTTCTGTAATAAAGAAACCCATTTGAGTACCCGTTCGACGGGAGAAATGCGTGACATATGGATTAGTATGAACGATACTGTCGATTTTTGACAACATATAATCTGATTGATCCAGAGATGTTCCCGCAGGTGTATTATAGTCAAGTACGATACTGCCTTCATCCATATGTGGTAAAAAACCTGATTTCATTCGGGGTACCGCCCATATCATCCCTCCTATTAATCCGGCTGATAAAAGAATGGCAACCCACCAGTTGTTCAGGAAAAATAACGGCCATTTATATAATGGTTCGGGTTTGGGTTCAATTTCTTTCGACTTTTTCATTCGTTCAATAAAAAGATAACCGACCGGTAGCAGTAACCAGCTAACAAGGAATGAACAAGCCAGAGTTATAATCATCGTATGCGCCATTACTGTAAAATAAGCGCCGGCAATTCCACTCATTAATGAGAATGGGAAAAATATCACTATCGTACTTAATGAAGAGGCAATCATAGCCGGTAATAAACGTGGTATGGCAATTTGTATATGCACTCTAATAGGTTCATTGGGATGCTCTTCATTAACACGATGTATAAATTCTATGACCACGATAGCATCATCAACGACCAAACCTATGGCTGCAACAAGAGCTCCAAGAGTCATCAAATTCAGAGTATAACCAAAGATATACAACATCCCCATTGTGAGCGCCATCGACACAGGAACGGCCATTAATAAAGCGAAGGTAGCTCGAATCGATCGTAAAAATATAATGACGATGATTAATGCAAAAGCAATACCAATCCATAATGCATCCTTACCACTATGAATACTTTGTGATACGTATTTTGCCTGATCGTAATAGGGTGTGACTTTTACTCCTGCAGGTAGAATGGACTGCATCGATTTTATTTTGGCATTAACATCGTTCGACAGAGTGATTAAGTTCACATTCGGCTGTTTCACGATATTAAATAATACGCCACTCTTCCCATCTACGTTAATCCTCACATATTGAATAGCCTGATGTACTTTAATATTGGCCACATCTGAAAGATAAATTGGTCGATTATTTCGATAGGTAATCACAATATTCTTTAATTGACCAATGTTTTTTACACTTCCATTTGTCAAAGACAGATATAATCGACGGTGCGCCTCACCATATCCATTCGATTTAATAATATTTGAGTTTTGAATGGCATTTTTGATTTGCGTAGGTGTGATATCGAGACGACTTAGATTTTTAGGCTGCAATTCCAGCCAATATTCCTTATTTCTTCCGCCTTGTACCTGAACCATCGCCACACCGGACAATTGCGATAAATAGGGCCGGATAATATGCTTGGCTATTTGTTTAAGATCAATCTGAGTTCGATGTTTTCCCTGAAGAATAAAACCCATAACCGGTAAAAGCGATGGATTCATCCGTTCCACATCAATTTGTGTACCTGCCGGTAGTTGATTTCTTATCTGATTGATACGCGATTCAATCAACTGCTGACTTGTAAAAATATTCGCTTTCCAATCCAAATAAGCTGATATCTCACAGCTTCCACGACTGGTTGTACTGTGAACACGTTTGAGATAGGGTATCCGCTTGATAGCCTCCTCGAGCGGCCGGGTTACGTTGATCATCATTTTATGAACGGGCTGCTCACCATTATTGGCAATAACCTTAATTTTTGGAAAGGTCATTTGTGGGAATAATGAACTGTGGATACTTCGATAAGCCATTACTCCACCTATCAAAATCAAGATTGTGATATAGGTGAGCGGACTTTTAAACCGGTTGTAAAAATGCTCCATCTTGAAAAAACTCATTTAAGCGGCTATTATTTAATAACTTTTACCCGGGCAGTATCTGGAAGCCCGTAATTTCCCTCAACCAGGATACGATCCGTCTTCTGAAATTTGGGTTTGGTAACTGCAACCCACTGATTGGTTGATAAACCCGGTTTCACATTAACTCTGATGGCCGTGCTGTCGTTAATCAGCTTCATAACCCAGTAGGAACTCATGGACTCATCCGTCAAAACGGCTTTTTGTGGTAATACCTGTCCTTTTTTGATTTTATTTATTGGAATAAGTACGGTCAAACGTTCACCAGCCAATAATTGATCAGTGGGTAAATCATTGACAATGTACATTGCGGACTGACTCTGACTGTCGGCCTGAACCATTCTGGTTCCTAATTTGGCCCACCTCATCTTACCATCAGCCCATTGAACAAGTGCAGAATCTCCCATCTGCACCTCATTACTCCATTTCATCGGAATAAATAGTTTGAGATAAACACTTTGATTTGAGGTCATCATTGCCATTTTTGATCCACCTGTTGCATATATACCGGATCCAATATTAAGTGAAGTAATCTGACCACTAACCGGTGCTTTCACCACGACATCCATAGGTTTGGGTAGAGAACTTTTTTGGTTCGCTGATCCGAGTGCTTCCTGTTCCCTGGTTCTTAATGTAAACAGACGCTGACCAGCTTTTACATGTTCTCCTGAGTGAATCCATACTTTTGTAATATATCCTGTTAATGGTGCCCGAATAATAAAATGTTCCCCTTCCATCACCTGACCATTTACCGTCAAAGTATCGGCAAGTGTTTTGTACTGAACATGAGTCACTTTGACTGGTGCAATCGTTTCGGGGTCTTCCGAACTTTCATTTTGTGTTTTTTTACTGCATCCCCAGGCTATGATAAACATCAGAAAAAGGACACCTGTACTAATAAAATTGCGTTTTTTCATACTACCAATTCCAATAATTCAAATCATTAATTGTCTGTAGCCGTTGAATATTTAAATTATTCAGTTTGTTTTTAGCATTTAAATATTGGCGAAATACGGTAACGTAACTAGTCACCGATTGAATCCCCTTATCAATTTCTGTCCGATAGGCATTTAATAAATCACTATAATCGCTAACCTGCTTTTTCTGATCCGTTATCTGATCCTGAACATCCTTTAAAGTGTTCATAAGTGAATTGCGCTGTTGATACAAACGCCTTTTCTCAAATTTTCTATGATCCTGAATATTTTCAAGATTCAGTTTCGTCTGTTGACGCTGAAGCGATTGTTGATGTCCATCCCACAATCTCCAATGAAGCTGAAGTCCTAAAGAAAATCCAAACCTATTAGCAGCATCACCCAAATTTGAAGTGGATAAGCCTGTGTTCGCTACAGCGCTAATTTGAGGCAAATATTTGGTATCCCGGATTTTTTGCTGCGCTTCTACAGAAAGGCTGTCTATACCATAAGAATGCAGAAACCGGCTACTTCTCACATTCTCTAATTTTTTGCTAAGCGAGGGGACTTGCAGACCAGGATTAGCTATTGTATAAATAGTTGTATCCTGAATACCACAAAGCTGATTCATCGAAGACTGGTCTTTCACCAATTGATTTTTTGCTTGTTTAAGCTGAATTCGTATCTGTGAATCTTCAAGCCGGACTTGTTGCAAATCGGTAATTTTTATGATCCCGCTTTTAACAAGTGATGACAGCTGATTGATCTGTTGTTGTAATAATTGATGCAGATTATGTAAATAACGAATATTCTCCTGATCACCGTAAACATGAATATACGCTTGCGTGACCTGAAATTTCAGATTATGCTTCCTCAGTTTCAGATTATAATTGGCACGCCGGGCTTTTGAATTGCTTTGTAAATTATAGGCCCTAAGATCCTTACTCTGCCAAAGTGGATAGGTCAAATTCAGCAATGCGTCGTATTCACCGCCATTTGTTATTGCTTTACCAAAGCCCCATTTCGATGTCCCTGGAGCATATAATGCCATTCCATTTCCTGATATCACAGGTTTTTGGAACATCGCTTTATTAATCCGTTTTCCAAGATCGGCAATTTTAATGTTTCGTTGTGATGATGCAATCTGTGGATCGTTATTGTAAGCCTGATTAAGGAAATAGGATAGCGAATGATTTTGACTATAAGATACCGACGGATCAATAAAAGCAGATGATGCCAGAAATAATCCAAATATTAATAAATGTCGAATGTTCAAAAAACTCACAAATCAGAACCTTTATAATGTTAGTATTTGCCTCATAATAAAGAGAAATACAATATACTTTAATAGTAGCTATGAATTATGTAACTACTTTATTTCAGGTTATTATGCCAAAGATTTATCAACACAAATTTTGCTGTTGATTTGAAAATAATAACCAAGTTCGTGTTGTAAAATCATCCTTTAATATTTAAATGTTTTTATCATCCTGATATACAACACTTTACTATCTGCACAAATTTTAACTTTTCTATGCAATCCTTGATAGTATAAGGTCCAAATCTGAATAAATTCTGAACTCTGATTAGAAGAAGGCTCTATTTTCAGACTTATTTATAATAAACTCTCATCATGTCGCCATTAAACCGAATTATTCACATAAACTACAAGAATCAATACATACCAAATTGAAAAACAATACCTTATAAATAATAACGCTTTCCTCAAATTTGAGGAATCTAAAAAGAGCTGCGAAATTTGGCCGCGCACTGCGTTAAATTTTGAAAAAGCATCAATTCAGATTTCTTTCGAAAAGATAGGCCTACCCCTCATTAATTTTAACTCCCAAAGAAAGATCCGAATGCCGTTGCATATATATAACAAAACGATAGCCGGTAACTTACTTATTTTTAGCTCAGGCTTTGATATTGAACAAAATACCTGGTTTTGCAAAGCCTTCTTTTAATATTACCGGCTAACGCTTATGAAATCTTAGTTAATTGATCAACTTTAAAGTCATTTATCAGATTTACGGGAATTAATCATTCACTAAATTAACACACATCAAGATCCTTGTTGAATCAGATCACCGGTATCATCAAAAGTCAGATCGGAAACCTTTCCATTTTGCCTTACATCGACTTCATACTGAGTACCTTTTTTATTTGTGATCTCATATGCCATAGCGATATCAGACTTCTTATAATTCTTAGTTACGGCACTCATAACTTCTTTGGGAAGTTTACTCTCATTGATTTGTTTGGTTGTGGATAACAAACCACCATCTTCACTAAAGGAAGCTTTCATTTTTTTATTATCATTCGAAAAAGTAACATCGTATTCAAACTCATTTACTTTTTTCCATTTAACATTCTGAGCATTAGCAAATTTTGATGAGAAAGCCTGAGTTACGGCACTGGGAATATCACTTGATTTCTTATGATTACAGCCAACAAATGTCAGAACAAAAAGCAAGGGGAATAAAGCTATCAATTTTCTCATAAATAACCTTCTTTCAGTTTATATTTATCGAAATCATAAACGATAAAATCAGTCAATTATCTTGGACTGAATTTACCGTTTAAACATGCACATAGTTTACGTATCTCGCTTACGCCATATTGCATGCCCTGCTTCTGTTTATACAATTTTTAAAACTTTATTATTTAATCTGCATCTCCCCCTGCTTCTTTATGAATCAATTTACCATCGATGCTAAATATTAAAGTGATGTTTTGCTCTCCTTTTTCAACAGCAACCTCATATACAGTCTGTTTTGGAGACTCCGTTCTCGCGATTTCACCAAGTTTTTTATTGGAGTAATGCTTATTTAAATATTCAACAACAGCAACCGGCAAAGATTTTTTATTAATATCGGTCTCTGTTTCCATCCATGTACCGTTCAAATTAAAATTGGCGGAAACAGTTCGACCATTCATATGAAATTCAGCTTCATACTCATGAGCATTTTCTTTTCCCCAATGGACAGTAGAAACGGCAGGAAATTTTTGATGAAACGCTTCCCGTACTTTTGGATTAACTTTTTGTGCATTTGATCTGTTTGTAAATAAAAGCGTTAGCGTCAATAATGCTGTTAATTTTATTATTTTACTCATAGTCACATCTATATTTAAGTTGATTCATTATAATTGATGAATTATTCAAAACATAGAAGCCAATTCTGAAAACATTCTGAATCAGAATTAAAACTACATCCAAAATAGCATATCAACACGATCATTTTACCCATCAGTTACTCATAAATATTCTCTTAACGTATCACAAGAAGGCTATGCAAAACCGTTCTTTTGCCCAAAATCTGCATTTTCCCGACTTCGAAATCCCTGGTTTTACAAAGCCTTCCATAAATAAAATATAGGTGGGTAAAATATCCCTTGGTTATTGATTACATCATCGGGCTATTCACTCATTTTCAATATATCGTCGTTGAATACCCTCATATGAATCAATTCTTCGATCACGGAAAAAAGGCCATGTTCGACGCTGAGTTTCGATTTTGCTAAAATCACATTCTGCAATAAGAATATCTTCATCCTCTCCTGCCTCCGCTAAAGTCTCACCAAACGGTCCGGCTACAAACGAATGTCCCCAAAATGAAATAGTATCCTCTGTACCAACCCGATTTACACTTGCAACATAGCATCCATTAGCAACCGCATGACTCTTTTGAATCGTTTGCCATGCATTCAAAAATTTTCGTTTTTCCTCTTTTCCTTCTTCTGGTAAAGTCCCTATTGCCGTCGGATAAAAAATAATGTCCGCCCCTTTCAATGCCGTGATACGTGCCGCCTCCGGGAACCATTGATCCCAGCAAATCAGAACGCCGATTTTTCCATATTGCGTATTAAAAACTTTAAATCCGGTATCTCCTGGGGTAAAATAATACTTTTCATAAAATCCGGGATCGTCCGGAATATGCATTTTGCGATATTTTCCCATATAAGAACCATCCGCATCAATAACGGCAGCGGAATTAAAATATAAACCGGCTGCGGCACGCTCAAAATAAGGTAAAATTAATACGATATTGTATTTCTTAGCTAACTCTGAAAATCGATCACTAAGAGAGCCAGGCATGGATTCCGCATAATCATAATACACTTCCTTTACCTCTTTACAGAAATAAGTTGTGGTAAATAACTCCTGTAAGCAGATAACATTTGCTTGATTACGTGCTGCCTCCTCTATCTTAGAAATGACATGCTCAACATTTTTAGAGATGTCAGCCCCACATTTATTTTGAATTAAACCTACTCTAATCGATTTATCTGTCATTAATTTGTCTTTCCGTTGATGTAAAATGTGTAAACAAAGTCGCAATAAATACAAAGATTTTGTATAACTCACGAATTATAATGAATTATAAAATGATGATTTTAAATAATTTAATCTACCATTCTGCTCTCATCCACATAAAAGCGCTTTTTTGATAAGTATTAGCCAATTTTAGTATTATTTTTTTTGATATTTAGTGGCTATCATCGTACACTTCAACTTATATTCTATAATACGTTCATTCATAAGTCAAGAAGTGAAGTGATCAATAATTTTGTAAAATATTATTAAAGACCTTAAAGTCTTTAATAATGAGTAAATTAACGGAGATTATTAAATGTCTAAGACAACAAAAGTTCATACACATAGTTTAGTAGGTCTTGACTATTTAGGTTTAAGAGAGAATAAAAACATGAAGTGGAATATGACGCCGGCCGAATTATACGAAGAGGCCATTTGTAACGGTGAAGCCATTTTAACCAAAGATATGGCCTTGAGGGTGTTAACAGGGAAATACACAGGTCGTTCACCAAAAGATAAATTTATTGTCGATGAACCCTCTATACATGATGATATCGATTGGGGCGCGATTAATCAACCCATCTCGAACGATGCTTTTAACAATCTGCATCTTAAAATGTTAGATTATCTTAAAGATAAGAAACTTTATGTGATGGATACGTTTGCCGGTGCAGATCCCGATTATCGTTTGCCGATTCGTGTTGTAAGCGAAGCTGCTTATCATGCCCTCTTCTCCTATAATATGTTCCGCAGACCAACTAAATCCGAATTAAAAGAACATAAACCGGAATTCTCGATTCTTGCCGCACCTTCCTTTTTTGCAGATCCTAAAGTAGACGGAACTCGTACCGGAACATTTATTTTGGTCAATTTTGAAAAAAAATTGATTCTGATAGGCGGTACGCTGTATTCCGGAGAAGTCAAAAAGGGCATCTTCTCGGTA
>DATFMK010000320.1:0-3701 GCA_035267005.1 Balneolales bacterium | reverse complement strand
TAAAAGAGCCCCTACTTATTAGGTAGGGGCCAGGGGATTGTAATTTCAATTCCACTTAGGTGCGATTAAAAGACGTTTATTAACCTACTTATTTTGCTTTTATTAAGCAATTTTTTAGTGAATCTTTGTGCTGAAAATCGTCGACCCTGAATAGCCTGTTTTTGCCCGGGGATCGACAACCTTGTTTTTGATGTGTATTCGGCGATTATTGTTTTTTTAACAGCCTGATGTTCATTCTGTACCACTAATTTTTAGGAGATCGACGACTCATTCGCTTCATATGATTGAATCGAGTGGATTTTTCTCTTCTCCGATTACTTCCTTTTCGAGCCATTTTTCATCCCGGTTCTTAAATATAATCACTCCGTCTTTATCTTTCATGATCTGATTGGCCCGGTATTTTAATTCCTTCAGTTTTACTTCACTGATCTCCCCTTCAAAAACGGAATTCTGTATCCAGTTCAAATATTGCCGGCACAGTTTGAGCATCTTGCCGACCCGCTTCTGATTGATATCGTACACTAAAATGACATACATAAGTTGCAAACGCTTTCATTCATGAAAATTTTGTAAATGACGGTTTATCTGACGATGTCGGATAGACCGTAGACAATATTCCGAAACTTTATTTTCATTTTGATGTTAACCATAACCATTTAATAAACGAATATATATTATTTGTAACTACGCAATGGTTCAAACCGGCTATGTACTGAAATAATAATTAATTAACTTATCTCGAATCCCACCTTTACCACCACATTTTAAAGGGTTCATAATCCTCAATATTCAAAATATGCTTGGTCAATTTATAGCATTCCAAGCGGATGAGCCTTTTATAACTCACGCTTCGTCCCAGTTTGCGGTGTTTAATGGTCTCCCCCAATCGCTCTTCAAAAGCTTTGATAAACGTTTTCTTTCCACCCTCTTTAAGCGTGCACCGATTGGTTCGGACATCAAAGTCATCTTTGGTCAGTTCGTGTTTATTCAGCACCCGGAAAATAGTCCGGTCTACGATGATAGGTTTGAAAATTTCAGCTAAATCGAGAGCCAGCGAATAACGGCGTGTTCCCGGATCGTGCAGAAAGCTGATGGTCGGATTGAGCTGCGTATGGTAAATCTGACTCAGACAGGCCGTATAGCACATCATATTTCCAAACGAGATCAACGTATTTACTTCGTTTTTGGGCGGTTGCTTGGTTCGTCCATTCATCTCAAAATCAGAGATGATCTCGTCGAATGCCTGATAGTAGACTTGCCGGATGTTGCCTTCCACTCCCATCAGTTCGGGAATGTCTTTACTGTTTGGGATCTCTTCCGAGAGTGATTCGATCGCTGTAATCTGCGCTTCCAGATCGCGGTCGCGCTGCTGATAATAGCGCAAATTTTTTAGTATGTTATGAGCCGCCCCTTCAATAAACTTTTGGGCAATCTTCTGTCGTTTATCCGGTTCATGAAAACTCAGTGCCTGCTGAACTTGCATTTTCCCAGCCAGCAGATAATCTTTCGGCATGAACGACCCGGAGTAATATTCATAATAATCGAAAAAATGAACAGCGATCCCCTGTTTCCCCAGGAAATTATACAAAGCGCTGTTGGCATCGAGACTTCCGAAACAGTACAAATCGGCGATTCCTTCGATAGGTAGATATTTTGGTCGCCCTTCATTGCCCTCCTGATCGACCGGCGTGAATTTCAAGGTTTGATCTTTCCGGCTGAGTCGGCCGGGATTGAAAAGATAAAAGGTTTTATTCATGATTCTCCGCTATAACAAAACTCGAAATAACTGCATTTCCGGCATATCGATTTTTTCTCAAGTGGTGGACACTTTTCCTGTCCGATGATCACTTCACTTTCCCGGACCCATTTTTCGATCGTTAGGTGATCATCTTCCGATAATGTAATCTTTTTACTTTTGCGAAGTTTGGGATATTCGAGGATCCCGGTAGCATCCGTAATACCAATCTGATCCAACACGTACAAATAATATTTCAACTGCGCTTCATGGACAAACTCCAGCTTGTTGGATTTTTTGATCTCATGAATAACCCGGTTTTTGGCGTCATAATAATCGATTTTGATGCTTCCGACCTGTAACTCCGTATACTTCTCAGCCCGCTCGGGATAGGTGGTTTCGCCGATCAGCTTCCCTTCAGCGACCAAATCCGAAGAATGCTCCATGTTGATGCCATTGGCAAACAGCCATAACTTGCGATGGCAAGTATGCAGATACGCGATATGTGTCCCCGTGATTGACATTTTGTTGTTAGTGTCTTACCTGTCAATAAGTTATCTCATTATAGCAATTTTAATTCACGAAACCTAACAGAAATGAATAAAGGAGAGTTACTTTAAATTGGGCGACAGACGATTGACCACGGATCTGTGTTGTGAGGTGAACTATAGAATTTTCAGAAAATGTATGTTTGTGGCCATAATTAGATGAACCCAATATTAGGTGCATTCCATCAAGAAAAACTTTTGTGCCCGATATTTTGTAACCATAAACACTTCTTATGACACTCACCCAAAAGCGGTTGATAACGGTTTATTAATGAATAATAACGTATATGAGCGTCATTTCAAACGGAGAGAGAAATCTTTAACCCGAATTACTCACGTAACCCATATGAAGTAATATCTATTATATTGTAATTTAAGTAACTTATAAAAAATGAACTAACCCTCGATTTTGAGAACGCTAAAAAAGCTGCGAAATTTGGCCGTGCTCTGTGTTGAATTTAAAAATGCTTAATCAAGGCACCAGATTACCTCTCATGCACATTTTTAATCCCGAAAGCTTTCTGGACACGACAAAATTTCTTAGTGAATAATCCGGGTTAAAGTAAAAGATTCATATCAAAACATAGTTTTAACGTGAGGTTTGTTTAAGACGAAGTATTAGATTCTTCATTGTAGGTCAATAATGATCAAAATATCAATTCCTGAAAAACTTATTCATTTCTTATCCAAACCTCACGTTAGTTTTAGGAAGATTTTTATCCCGAAATCATATTATTTAATATCGATCAAATTATTTTGGCAACACGGATTTCCTTACTAATTTAAATCATCACATTTTATACATCTTAAATTCAAAAGAATCTATGAATAAGAATAAGCGATCTATTGAGCTCAGCAACGAGTTGTTGGATAGTATAGATATGGCGATGAACGACCAGAGCTTTGAAGCGGAATATTACCTTGATATCGTTAAAAACGAAGTGACTTTCCTTTCGGATTTTTTGGAGGAAGATATTTACGAAGAAATTTCGGAGCAATTGGAGAATGACTCCGATGGAAGGTTTAGAGATATCCCACACCGGTTTTCCAGAGAAGGTTGGAGACAGATGGAACGGTTCATAATGTCTCTGGATGATATTGACGAAAAAACCAGGGATCTGTTAATGATTACGATTCAGGGTCGTGGAGCTTTCCGGCGGTTTGATGATGCCGTTTTTGAGCTTGGAATCAGAGAACAATGGTTTGAATTCAGGGACCGTGAAAATAGAAAAGAAATACTGGATTGGCTGCTCTCGTGTGATTTGATATCCGATGCCGATGTTGAAAAGGGAATGCAGCTTTTGGAAGATCGCATTGCCAAAAATAAGCAGCGGGAAGAAGATCAGGCCAACATGAAAAAGGGTGCACGGGTGAGATGTCGTGATAATGCAGGTCACAACGGACAAGTTACCGTAGGT
>DATFMK010000319.1:0-6364 GCA_035267005.1 Balneolales bacterium | reverse complement strand
GATAAAGAGTTCCCTTTGCTAGCCTTTCCAAGCACAGCCATCCATTCCAAGTGCTACACGATAAACCTGGTCAACAATCCCAAAAACTAAATAAGGGGGCTCTTTATATTACCACTTTTCTCGAAACAAAACTTTTCGCTACAACTCTATATTCCTAAAATAAATAAAAAATGACACAAATATTGTAATAATGAACAATATTTGTAAAGCGAAGATGTTCTGATCTGCCCATATTACTATCAGACATCAAGAGAGAGCTAATGAGTTATAATCCATTTTTGGATTATAAAATTAGTACCTGTAGTGTTCATTGCCGTAATGATAAAAAAGAGTACCTTCTTTCAAACAGCCATCCATTCTATAGCTGCACGATAAACCTGGTCAACAAATCCCACAGAAAAGAAGGGCTCTTTTTTATTTATGGCATTTCATCCCGCCAGTAATTTTTCATTCCATTCTATTGATATTTTTTGAACGTTGTAACCTCCGCTAGTGGTTATATTATATCCTGGATATTAATACCAATTTAATAGAATTTATTGAAAATGAATGAGTTAATGAAAGCCGTTATAGTCAATTCGCCGGGGCGAGCCGATGATTTGATGATTGATACGATGCAGCGTCCCGAACCAAAAGAGAACGAGGTATTGGTAAAAGTAGAAGCCGCCGGTATTAATCGGGCGGATATTCTGCAGCGAAAAGGAATGTACCCACCACCTAAGGGAGCAAGTTCGGTAATGGGATTAGAGATATCGGGTAATGTCGTTCAAAAAGGGAAAAAAGTCACAAGGTGGAAGAATGGGGATAAAGTATTTGGACTATTACCGGGTGGCGGCTATGCGGAATATGCCATCATACACGAGGATATGGCAATGCCGATTCCTGAAAATTTAAGTTTGGTAGAAGCTGCTGCTATACCGGAAGTTTTTCTTACCGCTTTTCAGGCTATAAACTGGCTTGGAAAGGTTAATAAAGGTGATACCGTTCTTATTCATGCTGGTGCCAGTGGTGTGGGAACAGCTGCTATCCAGCTTGCGAAAGTAATCGGCGCCGATATTTTAGTAACGGCTTCGGAACCCAAACATGAAGCCTGTAAAAAATTAGGTGCTAAAGAAGCGATTAATTACAAAAAAGGTCCGTTTGAAGATGATGTTCTTAAATTAACCAATCAGGATGGAGTGGATCTGATCATTGATTTTATCGCCGGACCCTATTTCAATCAAAATATAAATTGTCTGAAGACCGATGGAAGATTGGTTATTTTGGCTACGCTTGGCGGCGGTAAGGTTGATGAGTGTGATCTTCGTAAAGTGCTCGTAAAACGATTATCGATTATGGGATCGACGTTGAGGGCGAGAGACCGGGATTATCAGATCCGATTAACCAAAGATTTTGCAGCCTTTGCAATGAAACGGTTCGAAAGTGGTAAATTAAAACCGGTTATAGATCAGGTCTTTACGTGGGATAAAGTCGCGGATGCCCATCGTTATATGGAAGCCAATAAAAATATCGGTAAAATCGTGCTAAAGATTGCTTAAAATAGAACGCAGGCGACGCGGATTTTTGCGGACTTTTTATAACCCACAGTGAACAGAGAGTTATTTTAACGTGAAATCGATATAATTTTCTACTTATTTTGTTTCTTATCCACGCTTGTAAGATCTCTCACCCTAAAAGCGGGTTCGAGATGTCGCCTTTGCGTGATGTTTTTTAACCATCAACATCATCTTCGCCCATTCGCGTCATTTCGACCGGAGGGAGAAATCTTTAAAGTAACCTATTCATTCCAAAACGCTGTTTTAAAGAGGGTTTTATCTCGAACTCACGTTATTTACACAGAGAATTACACAGTGTGCTTTCCGTTTTTTTAGCTCGCTACAGAATGCTGACAGCTGATATCCTTTAATTACTCATTATTCATTACTAATTACAAATTGCCACTGTGATTATATCTTACAATTAAATCGTCCAATCTATTTTGCGGAATAACGTGACTGTTCAGATCAAATTCTTTAAACATTTGGTAATTTTTATACGGACCTGTTTCATAAAAATCACTTAATGCATCGATGTCGATTTCAATAAGTTTCTCAATAAAATGATTTTCTGTATCCAAATATTGATGAATGTGATCACCAAGTTCTTCTGCTAACTTCCGGGAAGTACCTTTCAGATAACGCTTTATAAGGTAAATGTACCGGTCTTTTTGATTTTCAATGCAGGTGCCGGTAAATGAAAAATGATACTTTTCCGGTGGCTTACGGGGCATCAGTTTCATGGGAATTTGCATCAGATCATGATCGATATGACTGGCTATCCATAGAAGACGCAGGAGCGATCCATATCCTCTAAAAACCTTTCCGAAACCTTTAAAAGATCCATAAATAAATGTGGAATTCGTTGTTTTCACTGTGTTTTCCATAATTAGTCTGAATATGATAGAATCAGATTTTTCTTCAAGAACTATAAAAAAATAGGTTTCAGGACGAGTATTAACCTGATTAAACTCGGGCCGGTGTTTCCTAAGCAACTCATTTTCCCGTAATAAGGCCTGTTCTTCCGACTCACAACTCTCCCATGAGATGTCACGGATCTGAAAAATAATCTTTAAGACTTTTTTAGAAATATTACCGGGTTTAGCATAACGATAACTTCTCAGTCGCTGCTGTAGATTTTTTGATTTCCCTACATACAAAATTTTCCCATGCTCATCTCTCATAATATAAATGCCGGGTTCTTTCGGGATATTTTTAAAAAAGTCATTATCAAAACGTTCTTTTAGCGGATTGATAAAATTAAAAAGATCGGTCTGTTTTGATTGTTGACGTTTACCCATTTCCGTTGATTATCTCTTACTTACTGGCAGGCGACATTATAAGATAATAACATTCGCATAAATGCAATAAAGAATTTAGGGGTAATTGGTTTTGTGTTTGTTATCTGAATAGAGCTGTCAAATTTTAGTATGATATTCATTTAACAAAACACAATATTTTATCTCATTACAGGCTGTCTGCCCAGCAATGCACGCATGGACGCTCTGCGTCCCGAAGTGCATTATCTCCCGGAGAGGTGTAACGAGAAGCTAATGATAGATGGACCCCCTTTTTAAAGTGGAGCCCATCTTTGTTCTTAAAAATCAGCTAAAATCCACGCCAATCTATGGCTAATTTTATTCCTCTTTATTAGATAAATAAACAGCCGGAATATCCATACTTTTTATTTTTTGATTGAATTGAGGAACATCGGTATTCAGTATCGGTTTCAATCGATCGAGTTGATTGTCAACTTTTCCTGATAACATGTCGAACACCTGATATTCCTGTTTCGTTGGACGATTAAAGGAGGATGAGATCGTCGATGCCAGTGCGGCAAGTTTATTATTTAACCTAATAGGATAATTCAACGGATCCTCACTCGCATGCGCTTTGGTCTGTATGAGGTTATCTTCAATCGTCTTCAAGCTGTCTAAAATGGGTTTGGCGGATTTTTTCAACTCCCCGACTTTCGGATAATCCTTTAGTTGACCCAGGTAATTGTTGATTTGTTCACGAACTTTTCGGATCCGGTTGATGGATTTATCTGTTCGATCCAGCTTTTTGTGGACTTTCATCAATAAAGCGAATTGTGCTTGTAAATCCTGCTGTGTCGCTTTAATACGCGGGTCTTTTTCGACTCGGAATTCCTGCACTGTGCTTTTTCCGTTGACTGTCAATTTCACTTTATAGGTCCCCGGAATAACTTTAGGTCCGCTCATATTGCCATACCAAATGACAGCACCCGGTACGTGTGTGGCATCGGGATAACGCAAATTCCAGACGAAACGGTTCAATCCGGTTGTATCACTTAATACATCCGGCGGAGTCTGATCTTTTTTCTGATAGAATTCTTTCGATTCGTGAACCGGTTTGCCCCGGCTGTTTTTTACATTCGAAAACGTGATGATACTGTCCCCGGAAGCAGCCATGAATTCGAGCTGAACCGTATCTTTTTTGCTCGGTTTATTTTTCAGATAATAGAAAACAACCGCTCCGTTTGGAGGATTCTCACCCACTGTCATGCCGGGACGATGAAAACTGCCACCGTGCATCAAATAGGTGTGTTCCGGTTTGAAAAGGTACCTATCCGATTTCTCAACCTGATCGGAAAGCTGACGAAGTTCGTCCAGATTATCCATGATCCAGAATGCGCGTCCGTGTGTGGCCAAAACCAGGTCATTTTCCCGATTTTGAATGGCCATATCACGGACTGGAACATGCGGCAGATTGAGTTGAAAGGACTGCCAATCATTTCCGTCATTAAATGAGACGTAAACACCACGCTGCGTTCCGGCAAACAACAGGTTTTTCTTTTTGGTATCCTGACGAATCACAAAAGTGGTCTCGTTCTCAGGAATGCCGTTGGTAATCTTTTTCCAGTGTTTTCCGTAATCGGTCGTTTTGTAAAGATAGGGATGATAATCGTCCTGCCGGTATTTTCGTGCGGCTATATAAGCCGTACCCGGATCAAAATGAGAAGGTTCGATGGTGCTGATCGTCGCCCAATCCGGCAGTTTTTTCGGGGTGACATTTTGCCAGGTTTTCCCGCCATTTGTAGAGAGATGTACGTCTCCGTCATCCGATCCGGCCCATAAAATGCCTGCTTTAACCGGTGATTCGGTGAAAGCGAAAATGGTATCGTAATACTCCACCGACGTATTATCCTGCGTGATCGGTCCGCCGCTCGATTTTTGCTTACTTTTGTCGTTTTTGGTCAAATCCGGACTGATACGCTGCCAGCTCATTCCGTGGTCGGTGCTCTTGTAGACATATTGAGAAGTCACATATATCACATTCGGATTTTCCGGTGAGATCACAATCGGGTAGGTCCATTGAAAACGTTCTTTCAATTTCGATGCCCCATGACCCATCGGGTTGTCAGGCCAGACATCGATCATTTGGCGCTGACCTGTTTTCCGGTTGTATTTGACCAGCGCGCCGTCGTAACCACCTCCGTATGTGATATATGGATGCTGAGGATCGGGAACGACAAATCCGCTCTCGCCACCGGCCGCCGGAAACCAGTCTTTATTGGTAATGCCATATCCCGTTGTCCGGCTTTTGATATTTACGGTGCTGTTATCCTGCTGTGCTCCGTAAACATGATAGGGAAAGCGATTATCGACAGAAACGTGGTAAAATTGCGCGGTCGGTTGGTTATCTTCAGTCGACCAGGATTTACCGCCGTTGTAAGTTACGGTCGCACCGCCGTCATTGCCTTCTACCATAATTTTTGGATTTTTCGGATTGATCCATAGAACGTGATTATCACTATGCGGTGTGCGTAGCGGATGAAAGGTTTTTCCGCCATCAACCGATTTAAATAATCCTGCGACCTGTGGTGCATAAACGACATTTTCATTCTTCGGATCGGCGTAAATGCGTGAAAAATACCAGGCACGTTGTGTTAATTCCGATTTATGATAGAGACGATGCCACGTTTTCCCGGCGTCATCCGATCGAAAAACACCGCCGTGTTTGGCTTCGATAATAGCAAAAACACGATCCGAATTGGCTCCTGATACCGAAACGCTGATCTTTCCTAAAACCCCTTTTGGCATACCGGGATTGTGAGAGATGTTCTTCCAGGTCTTTCCGCCATTTGTCGATTTATATAACCCGCTTCCGGGTCCGCCACTCGAAAGCATCCAGGGTTTGCGATATGCTTGCCAGAAAGCCGCAAATAAAACCCGGGAATTATTGGGATCCATCGCAATGTAGGAGGCCCCGGTTTTATCATTCACATATAAAATCTTTTGCCAGGTTTTACCGCCATCTGTCGTTTTATAAATACCACGTTCCTTATTATTACCGAAAACGTGTCCTAACGCTGCCACATAAACGATATCGGGATTATGCGGATCGATGACAATATTACTAATGACATGCGTGTCTTTTAATCCGACATTTTTCCATGTTTTACCGCCATCTGTGGTTTTGTATACGCCGTCGCCGGTTTCCATATTTCCACGGATGAACGACTCTCCCATTCCGGCATAAACCACATTCGGATCGGAAGGTGCCATGGCAAGCGCTCCGACCGCTCCCGTTTTGAAATGTTTGTCGGAAACATTCAGCCAGGTTTTTCCACCGTCGGTCGTTTTCCAGACACCGCCGCCGGTAGCTCCGAAATAAAACGTATAAGGCTGATCTTTTTGTCCGGTCACAGCAATCGAGCGTCCACCTCTAAACGGACCAATGCACCGGTACCGAAGTGCGCTATACAATTTCTTTGGATAAACGGGTGTATTTTTTTTCTGTGCAAAAGCAAGCAGACTGCTCACACCTAATAACAAAAGAGTAAGCCCCAACTTTCGGATGTAACC
>DATFMK010000318.1:0-2844 GCA_035267005.1 Balneolales bacterium | reverse complement strand
AAAGAGTAGCCTCACGCAAAGGCGAGGCTACCGTAGATACATCATTAGTCCTTTGACTATGATGTTCTTTTAACTAAAAATACAGATTTTACTTGATTTTTAACACAGTACCTTTCGGGATGCGAGGATTTCGAAGTCGTGGAATTGCAGCTATTGGGCAAATAAACGGTTTTGCAAAGCTTTCTCTAAATAATTTGGGTTTACTGATTTAGTATATACGCCATCAAAAGACAACATTTCCTCTGTTATATGGTTATGTAAACAATTCGACTAATTTTATTCATCAAATAATTGCCGGATGAATCTTATATTTTATGTTTTTGGTTATGTGATCGTTTTATAAAGACTGACATTATTAATACTGAAATTATGCATCTACTACCAGAATGGGCTCCCAACATACATCCATTAATTGTTCACTTCCCCATAGCCCTACTTGTATTTGCTGTTTTCTTCGATTTTCTGGCACTATTTTTTAAAAAATATGAATGGTTAAGCACCGCTGCGCTCATTCTTTATGTTGTAGGATCCGGAACAGCCGCCATAGCTTTATTATCAGGATCCGATGCCGCTCACAGTTTACATATTCCTATGGCTGCCAAACAGGCGGTAAGTATACATTCCGATTGGGCACATGATACCGTGTGGTTTTTCAGTATCTTCACCGTTGTTCGTCTTTATTTCTTTTGGGATGGTGAACAAGATCAAAATTATTTCAAAATAGGCGTTTTCGTCTTGGGTTTGGTAGGAATTTATCTCTTATATGAAACCGGAGATCATGGTGCCGAATTAGTTTATAAATATGGAATCGGAACACCGGCGATGGAAGCCAAAGTTGAGGCCCGGGCTACGATTCAACCCATGAGCAACACTCCGGTGATGGATTCAAATGGCGGCTGGAGTTGGGTGCCGGGTAAAAATGCCGCTAAGGTATTGAAAAATGATTTCCAGTGGGTTATCGGTTCCGCAAATAATTTGAATCCCAAAATAACAACCGACAGCAAGGGTGATACGCTTCTTGTATTAACCGCTTCTGGGAAACCCACACTTTTCGTATTTCCTCACTCTATGAACAGTTTACAAACCAAGGCACAATTCAAATTAAAAAATTTCACAGGTCAGATAGGAATTGTCGATCACGTTGAAAATGCCCGGAATTATGATTTTTTGATGCTTGGAGATAGTGTGATCATGCAGGGACGTGCCGAAAATGGGGAACAAGTAACAAGGGAGAAGAAAGAAGTTTCGCTTAATAGATGGACAACGTTAACCCTTGATATTAATGGGAAGCATCACATTGGTCATTTAAACGGTAAAGCAATCACACATACCAAAATTAAGCTCAAAAAACCAGCGCCTGCGGGTTTATATATTAATGGCAAAGGGCAAGTTATATTGAAATATTTCAGTGCCAAAGTGATTTCGCATGCTCATGATAACGATTGATTAATTCGCAGACAATCAACAATTTAGAATTCATATTTAGTTGAGTACTTTTATCATGAACAAGTTCCATTTTAACTAAAAGTATTTTTAAAATGATACAACTTCCCAATTCTGACGACTGTTTTGGCTGTGGTTTAAACAACCCTTACGGTTTGCAACTAAAACTATTTTATGAAGAGGATGCTTCTGTAACAGCCGAATTTACTCCACGAAAAGAGTATAATGGCTGGAATGATCTGTTGCATGGAGGCATCATCAGTACCGTTCTGGATGAGGTCATGAGCTGGGCTCTTTTAGCCAATGGAATTCGAGCCGTCACCTCTAAAATGGAAATAAAGTTCAGAAATCCGGCTATGATCGGAAATTCCTTCACTGCGAAAGGAACGATCATCAACAAACGAAGTAAAGTTTATCAGGTTAAAGGAGTGCTGTATTATGACGACACGATTATTGCTGAAGCTACTTCCACTTATATGAATATGCCTAAGGATAAAGTGGAAATTTTGGGTTCCGGCTATGAACGGTTATTTAAACAAATCGAGCAGTTGAAGGCGAATGACAATAATTCCTAAATAAAAATTTCAGGCTGTTGTGGGTTGACCGTGGACGGTAGCCACTTTGTTATTGCTAACAAAACGGTAAATTAAATTAACGTGAATTCGATATAAGTATAGACTTATTTTGTTTCCTATCCAGGGTTCGAAGATCTCTCACCCAAAAAGCAGGTTCGAGATGACGCCTTTGTGATGTTTGATGACCATCAACATCATCTTCGTCCATTCGCGTCATTTCGACCTGAGGGAGAAATCTTTAAAAGTAACCTATTCAATTCAATTCAATTCAAGACTCTGTTTTAAATAGGATTTTATCTCGAGTTCACATTAAATTACGTGACCTTTTATTAACAGATCCTTATATTCATTCGCGAGGAAACATTAAGTGTATTCTAATTATTTTGAAAGCCCTTCCAGGAGATTACGAAGCGTGTTCTCTTTTCATCACTTTAAGATGTTTCAGCATATCGATGGTCATGTTTTCAATATCAAACTCGGCTTTCCATCCCCAATCATCCTGAGCTTCATGATCGTCTATACTTCCCGGCCAAGAATCCGCAATTTTCTGACGGTAATCCGGATTATATTGAATGACAAAATCTGGGATATGTTTTCGAATCTCGCTTGCTAACTGACTCGGCGAAAATGACATCCCATTGATATTATAACTGGTTCTGATTTTGATATCCGACGCATCAGCATGCATAATTTCAATAATGGCCCGAATGGCATCCGGCATATACATCATCGGTAAGAATGTATTCTCTGATAAAAAGCAGGTATAGATTTCACCATCCAAAGCTTTATGATAAATATCGACAGCATAATCAGTCGTTCCGCCACC
>DATFMK010000317.1:0-9186 GCA_035267005.1 Balneolales bacterium | reverse complement strand
CAGATTGAGGATATTCTTAAGAAATTTCTTGGACAGAAAAAAATAATATGGCTCAAAAATGGTCTAGCCGGTGATGATACCGATGGACACATTGATGATATCAGCCGGTTCCTAAATGAGCGAACTATTGTAACCATGATCTCGGAGGATCCGGATAATGTCAATTATAAGGCTTTACAGGAAAATTTAGAGATATTACGATCGGCAACAGATTGTTATGGTCGTCCTTTCACTGTGGAAACCCTGCCCATGCCGGAAATTAAAATTGAGGGGACAACGGTAGACGGATCAGAATATGTACCGGCAAGTTATGCTAATTTTTTTATCGCCAATGGTGTTGTTTTGATACCTTTTTATGATAAACGTTATGATCATCAGGCGCGTGAATTATTTCAACGATATTTTCCTAAAAGAGAGATTGTGGGTACTCCATGTCAGGATCTGGTATGGGGACAGGGATCCATTCATTGCATTACTCAACAGTTATACGGTTTGTAGTTATTTCAATATTAATTGAATAAATTGATAATAAATAGATACTTATATAGAATATTACAAAACTGTTCTCAGGGAGATATTTTATGAGAAGGGTGAAATGTGTTCCGGTATTTCTTTTTTTGTTATTAATTAGCATCCATGAACTTTACGCGCAGGCAATTATTAAAGGCTTGGTCAAAGATGCCGGGACAGGGGAGCGTTTGATTGGAGCTCATGTCTATGATACCGAAACCTATCTGGGTACAATTACAAATGAAAAAGGAGAATTTGAATTTCAAATTCCCGAAGGACAACATCAGCTTATCATTACATTTATAGGTTATAAATCTGAAAAAAGATCATTTTTTGCTGAAGTCAAACGCATGATCAAAATGGATGACATATTATTAAAACCGGTGATTTATCAGCTCAAGGACCTGGTCGTAACCGAATACAAAAATCCCGAAAAACTTATTCGATTGGCAAGAAAACATTATCGGCGGGTTGGGGTTGATTTGCATTTTGAAGTGGATCAGTTTTACCGGTGGATTACAAGTCACGATTCCATTCCCGTACATTGGTCGGAAGCTGTTTATACATTAAATGAGAATAAAAATGATAATTGGTGGAAACTGCGGGAAGGACGGATGGCAAGCAATGAAAATGCACCTCAGCTGCCCCGTGTTTTTTATATCGATCTAATCGATATGCTGAGAAATTTCAATGTGTTTGAGAAATTATTGGAGGTTCCGGCACCATTAAGCGAATCGTGGAATACCTTTTATGATTTTAAAATTATCAGAAGAAGCTATCTCGATTCTCTTGAAGTTTATCAAATCGGTATAACTCCTAAATACGGGGAAATGAATTTATTCCGGGGTTCCGTTTACATTGAAACCAGAAATTTTAATATCGTTGCTGCGGACATTTACATAGCGAAATTCCGTAACCCCGATGTTGTGCAATATGATCGGTCGGTAATTCATAAAGGTAGATTTGAATTTGAAAATACCAGTTTGTGGTATCATTTTCGTGCGGCTCCGATTTCCGTTAATAAAGAGGAAAACCAAAAATATTGGCTTCCCATTTCTTCCGATGCCATTCTTTTAACAGATCTTGACGCTCGTTTACAATTCAATAAAAAACAGAGGATCGAGCAAAATCTGAATAAAAGTAAATACCATATTACATCCCGATTGATTACCCAATGCCACAGCACTTCTTTCCGCTACCGGTTTAAACATTTTCGTATTCATAAAAAAGAAGCTACGAAAAATTCAAATTTTATAAGTGAACTGCGAAAAAAGGTCTATCATCCTGATTATTGGTCAAATATGTACCGTTTTGGAGTCGGAAAACTGGATGAAAAAACCGTTAAATATTTTAAAATAGACGGGAAAGTAAAGTTTTCTACGAAATAATGCTTTATGTTTAATATTTTAGCATGTTCGTAGTAGAAAAAATATCAAAAAGCTTAATCGGAAAACTTTATGAATGTATCTGCAGATACTGAATTTGAACCGGTAATTGGACTCGAAGTACACGCACAGTTATTAACCAAAAGTAAGGCATTTGCTCCGGTATCCACCGAATATGGTGGAGAGCCGAATTCTCAGGTAACGCCTCTTTGTCTGGGACATCCCGGCACGTTGCCTGTTTTGAATGAGAATTTGGTGCGCTACATAATTAAAATGGGGCTGGCTACCAATTGTAGCATCGCAAGGAAATCCATTTTTGCCCGAAAGAATTACTTTTATCCGGATCTTCCCAAAGGCTATCAAATATCTCAATACGAAACTCCGATATGCTATGAAGGTTACCTCGATATCACCCTCGAGGATGATGGTGATAAAAGAATTGGCATAACCCGGATTCATATGGAAGAAGATGCCGGTAAGTCTATTCACGATCAGGATCCCTATAATACTTTAGTTGACTTAAATCGTGCGGGAACCCCGCTTATCGAGATTGTTTCGGAACCTGATTTACGTTCTCCGCAGGAAGCTTATGCCTATCTCACAAAAATCAAGCAGATCGTTCAATATCTGGAAATCTGCGACGGAAATATGGAAGAAGGGAGTCTGCGCTGCGATGCCAACGTTTCCGTACGACCCAGAGGTCAGGAAAAATTTGGTACACGAACCGAATTGAAAAATATGAACTCATTTCGGAATGTGGAACGTGCCATAACCTATGAAATTGAGCGGCAAATCGATGTGATACGTTCAGGTGGGGTTATCTATCAGCAGACATTGTTGTGGGATTCCAATAAAATGGAAACGCGCGAAATGCGTTCCAAAGAGGAAGCCCACGATTATCGCTATTTCCCGGAACCGGATATTCCACCGGTTGTAGTCTCAGAGGAAATGCTGGATGAAATACGTGAAGAGTTGCCTGAAATGCCGGATGTACGTCGTGAACGATTCATGAAAGATTACAACCTTCCCGAGTTCGATGCGGAGGAATTGACTGAAACCCGATACATGGCAGATTTTTACGAAGAAATCCTTGAATATATCAATAAACCCAAAGCGGTATCCAACCTGGTTATTACGGAAGTTCGTCGCATTTTAAATGAGCGAAGTATTGATATTCAATCATTTAGTGTATCCCCCGAAAGACTGGCAGGACTGACAAAGTTAAGGGAAGATGATAAAATCAGCTCATCAGCTATGACGACGATTTTTAACGCTATGACCGAAGGAGATAAATCGGCCGAAGAATACGCCGAAGAGTTGAATCTGCTTCAGGTTTCTGATACAGGTTTTATTGACGATTTAGTTGATGAGATCATGGATCAATTCCCGGATAAAGTTGAACAATATATAGGAGGGAAAGATGGTTTAATGGGATTTTTCATAGGCCAGGTTATGAGAAAATCCAAAGGTAAGGCGAATCCCAAAATGGTTCGGGATACCTTTTTAAATAAAATTAAGGAATATCAGAAATAAGACATCAATCTTTAGACGGTTATCATTATAAATGAAACGTAAGTATTTACCTTTAGTAATTGGGTTGTTGGTAGTGGGACTTTATGCCTGCTCGTCCAAACCTAAAAAACCGAGGGCACTTGTCAGAGGTCGCATTACGGTGAGTCCCAAGGTCGATTCCACTCAAGATTACAGTGGAATAAGTGTTACCATCATCCGGCGCGATACTTCGGGTGCCGACACCTTATTTCATGCGGTAACGGATACGAATGGTGATTTTCACGGAAAAGCCATTTTTAGCCACCGGAGCATTTATCCAATGCTGATCAGCCGAAATGGTAATCTGATTTCAAGTGCTGGCGTTATTTTAGCGAATAAAGATACGGTAAATATTAAAGGTCAAATACCGGATTTCAGTAAAACAGCCAGGATAACATCCCGGGAAAATAGTGCCTATCAAGTTTACCAACGGGTTGAAAATAATTATAACCGGATTGTTCGATATGTTAACAATGGGGTACTGCCACAAGATACCATTCCGAGTCTGATAAGGACATGGAGTAAATTATTCTGGTCAATACGGAAGAGTCATCCCAATACCATTGCGGCGAATCGCTCAACAATTAACGCGATGCAAATGTTATCCGGTATTTATGATAAAGAGTTGATCCAGAAATATGACAGTTTGAATGTGAAGGATACCCTGCGTGATGAACTGGCTAGTCTGGCTACTGATGCCGCAGCACGGTCTTACGGTTTAAAAGGGGCTATAAAGTACATCGACTCCCTGAAACAACACTCGGACGCGCCGATGTATAAAATGATTCTGACCAGGAATCGTATCAAGTTGTTATACGATAGTACAAAAATTGCACAAGCTCGTTCCGAACTTAGTAAATTTAAAAACAATTACGATAACCGTTTTGCTGATGCAAAGGACTGGGCACAAGGTTTTCAGTACGATTTGGATCATCTCGCACCCGGAATGAAAATGCCTGCATTTCAGATTGTAACGACCAAAGGAGATACCATTTCAAATAAGACACTGAGTGGGAAACCGTATCTGTTGGAAATTACGGGCTTAGCTAATAATTTGTATCAGAGTCAGTTTGCCAGAATGCAGGCCATTTATTTAATTTATAAACGCTTCGGCTTACATTTTGTTACTGTGCCGATAGATAGCAGCGAGATAACGATCAATGCTTTTTTCCAACAAAGAGGAATGAATTGGCCGGTTGCCAAAGCAGGATCTTATAAAAATTCGAACATGTTACACCGATTCAATATTCAATTTATACCGACACGCTTTCTTGTAGACAGTAATGGTAATATTATCAGAAAATATGTCGGTACGGATGTGGATCGCCTTATTAATGATTTAAAATTAGCATTTAAAAAAAATAGTAAACCATGAGAAGATATTTAA
Organism: Balneolales bacterium; assembly: GCA_035267005.1. Classification (GTDB taxonomy): domain Bacteria; phylum Bacteroidota; class Rhodothermia; order Balneolales; family DATFMH01; genus DATFMH01. The sequence continues at coordinate 4,353 of DATFMK010000317.1, read as the reverse complement.
TAGCCGGTAACTGGAAAATGAATGCCGGTCCTACAGACGCGCGACGTTTAGCAAAAAATTTAAAGATTGAACTGGCAAACAGAAAACCCAAAGTGGAAGTACTCGTTTGTCCTCCGACCATATCTTTAGTACCTGTAAAGGAAGAGCTGGAAGGGGCCAATGGAATAGAAATGGGAGCACAAAACGTACATTTCGAAGACAACGGCGCTTTTACCGGAGAAGTCAGTACGGAAATGCTAAAAGACACCGGATGCCGGTATGCCATCATTGGTCACTCGGAACGTCGAAGCTATTTCTGTGAAACAGATGAAATTGTCAATAAGAAAGCCCTGAAATGCCTGAATGATGGTGTAAAACCGATCATTTGTGTTGGTGAAACATTGGATCAACGAAAAGCCGAACAACATAAAGATGTTGTTAAGACTCAGGTTACCAAGGCATTAGAGAACATTGATGCGGATCATATTAAGAATGTGGTTATAGCTTATGAACCGGTTTGGGCCATCGGAACGGGTGAAACCGCAACTCCGGAACAAGCTCAGGAGATGCATAAATTCATACGTTCCATTGTTGCTGATTTATATGATGAGGAAATAGCTGGTAGCTTGCGAATTTTATACGGGGGAAGCATGAAACCTCATAACGCCAATGAATTATTACAACAAGAAGATGTCGATGGTGGACTGATTGGAGGTGCGAGTCTGAAAGCTCAAAGTTTTTCATCTATAATCGAAACGGCTGAATCCTTATCGTAATGTCAGAAAAAAAGAATATTCTTCTTATTGGGAAAGGTGGACGTGAACATGCTCTGGCATGGGCAATCCACCGTTCTCCACTTGTAAATCAACTCTATATTGCTCCTGGTAATCCTGGTACGGCACAATGCGGAACCAATGTTGTGCTACCAATGGATGACTTCTCCGTGATTTCGGAGTTTATCGAAGAACATGATATCGAACTGACCGTTGTCGGACCCGAAAAACCGTTGGTTGATGGTATTGTCGATTACCTTGAAGCTAAAAATCATCCTGTTTTTGGTCCCAACAAATTGGCGGCACAGCTGGAAGGCAGTAAGAGTTTTGCCAAAAATGTGATGCAAAAATTTAATGTGCCGACAGCCGGATTTGAATCATTTGGCAGTGATGAATGGGACAAGATTGATTCATATATAAAAGAGAAAAACAAATTTCCAATCGTGATAAAAGCGGATGGATTGGCTGCCGGTAAAGGAGTCTTCATCTGTAAGGATCAGAACGAAGCAGACAAACGTCTCAAACGTATGCGGGAAGATCCTTCTTTGCGTAAAGCATCGCAAACTATTGTTGTGGAAGAATATATGGAAGGAGAGGAAGTCTCCGTATTTGCTATTTCTGACGGTGCTCATGTTCGCATTCTATCTCAGGCTCAGGATCACAAACGGATTGGTGATGGGGATACCGGCCTAAATACCGGTGGAATGGGAGCTTACGGACCAGCACCAGTTTTAGACGAGGTTGGATTGCAGAATGTTTATGATAGTATTGCACGTCCGGTTATTGAAGGCATGGCTAAAGAAGGCATGCCTTACAAAGGGGTCTTGTACTGTGGACTGATGATCACTGATGAAGGACCCAAAGTGGTTGAATTCAACTGCCGGTTCGGAGATCCGGAATGTCAGGTTCTGATGCCTCGCTTGAAGACCGATTTGGTACAGATCATGTTGTTAACAGAAAGTGGTGAACTGGATCAAATCGAAATTGAACAAAATGACAACTATTATTGCTGTGTTGTTCTTGCTTCAGGTGGTTATCCGGGCTCTTATGAAAAAGGTAAAGTTATTAAGGGCTTAGATCTCGTATCCTCAGATACGATTGTATTTCACAGCGGCACCGCGATTAAAGCAGACAAACTTGTGACTGATGGCGGGCGCGTGCTGGGAATTGTTGGGTCCGGTGATACACTTAAAGATGCTATCGACAACACCTATAAAGAATTGAAAACGATATCCTTTGACAAAATGTATTATCGAAGGGATATCGGTCAAAAGGGATTGCATCATCTAACCGATTGATCATGAAAAAGTGAAAAGACTATTCATCGTATCGTTTTTATGGGGATTTTTATCTCTTCATCTGGCTTTTGCACAAGGCAGCGATACGTTACGTCTTAAACCATTGGTTAAAGGATTGGCGCAAGCCACTTCGTTATATATCACCCCATCGGGCAAGCTATACATTACGGAAGCGACTAAAAATAGAATTCTGATATTAGACCAAAACGGTCAACGATTAGATTCTCTTGGTAATCTTGGCAGTGGTAATTATCAATTTGATACTCCAGTTGATATCGATGCCACGAATGGACTTAAAGTCTATGTGGCTGATTATAATAATCATCGTATCCAGGTTTTTGATCGCAGGGAGCAATATTTATCAACAATCCGTAACGACGGACATTTTGGAGCCGGAGATGTTTATGATCCGGCTAAATTATGTGTGAATAACAGAGGACAGCTTTATTTCTTTGATGATAATAGTGGTTATATCATCATGTATAATGCAAGGGGACAGTTTGATCAGGTATTTAATTTACTGAGTAATGAAATTATTAATACCCCTTCGGATATGATAGCATCTGATGATCGGGTTTATGTTTCTGACCCAAAAGGAGGAGTGATTGATATCATTAGTAACACCGGTCAATTCTTAGGTTTTATAGATGGAACCAAAAAAGTTGGGGCAATTGCCATAAATGATAGATATTTGTGGGCGTGTATGCCTAATTATTTAAAAATTTTTGAAAAACGTGGTGCTTTAATTGAAAAATTTGTTATATTACCAAATATAAAACCTATTGGACTAAGTATTCATCAAGATCGCATTTTTGTTTTAACTGCCGATCGTCTTTATAGGATAGAAAAACCGAATTTACGGTAAAATTTGTTATAAACTGTTAAAAATATCGAGAGAGGGAAAAAAATCCCTATCTATAACTAAAAGATGTAATAAGAAGAAAGTTTGTGCGTTCTATAACTAAATATTAGATGATTCTAATAAAAGTGAAACATTTTTTTTAGAAGGACAGTATAACAAAAAAAGAATTTATAAAATAATTAATAGATGAGAGACGATATAAGATAGAAGAATATAAGCAACCACAAAAAATCCGGTACATACCAGTATTTTCGACACAACCTTTCATATGCTAGAAAAAAATAGCATGCCCACCTTAATTCAGTAGAACCTCACTTCGATTTCTGGTAGTACCGGTTTTTTTATTACTTCCTAATGTAATAAATACAAATATATATGCCAACTTTACTTTACAATTTCTTAATATAATTTTGTAAAAAGTGATTTTGGCTAAGTATTTTCCTTCCTTTTAGACTGATTAGAGTACATTGTTAATTATAGTGTTAGCACCAATCACAATATATAAAAGATTCTTTTCAGGATTTAATTCTGCTTATAAAAAATTAAATATCGTGTAGTTAAATATGAAAATAGAAATGATTGATAGCGTTAAATAATGTATCAATTTTATTTATGCGAAAATTCGGTTTTTGCCATAAGGACACCCAAACAATTTATACATCTTCTGTTTCGATTTGATATTTACCGATTGACTAAAAAACCGTTATCCGAACACCTTGATCTCATAATTCATAAAAAGAACTATTTATTGCATAAACATATCCGGATGTTTTTTATGAAAATCCGTGGCGTCCTGATAAGCATTTGCTACTTCGAGTGCCATGCCATCTTTATATAAGCCACCAATAAAAGAAATACTGGTAGGATGGCCATTTTTATTGAAACCATTTGGTAATACGACTGCGGGATGTCCGGTCAGATTAGTAAGCAAAAGATTATTACCCCCGAATGTGGGAGAAACATACACATCGACTTTACTCATGACCGAATCCATTTTATTGATCAGGATGTGGCGTGCTCTGTTAGCTTGTATATATTCAACGGCTGGTATGAAGTTGGCCTCTCTGAATAAATTAGGCCAGGAATTTTTGGTTTGTCTTACCAGTAAAGAATCACGATTAGATAACGTAAGTGCCTGGAAAGCCGCTGCACTTTCTGCATCTAACCTGAATAATTCATAAACAGTCAAAAAAAAAGGAGTGTTTTATAGTTTATCTCCTTGATGTTTAGTATCTTAGAGATGATAAAAAAACCAAAACACTCCATGGATAAAGATACAAATTTTTCGGCAACTATGGCATCCCATTCAGATTTTTCCCCCACTTTGTTTAACCTGTCAGATTTTGAGAAAAAAGAAGTGGAAGTCCGTTTTTCCGCAGAACAGACCTCCCATGATGGGGGATTGTTACTACTCAGGGAAGTAGAACGGCAGGCCGGACTT